>NZ_JAQIVI010000433.1 GCF_028618695.1 Natrinema soli
CGAGTCACCCTCCTCGACGACGCCGTCCGCCGGCACGCTCGCGCCGGGCCGAACGAGGACGAGGTCGCCTTCCTCGAGGTCGCTCGCGGGAACCTCCTCTATTTCACTGGACTGCGTCCGGTCGTCCGCGGAACGTGGTCCCGCGCTCTCACCGTCGTCGGTGATCCGTTCCGCGGTGTCCGGCATGAGTTTCGCCAGTTCGTCCAGCGCGCTCGAGGCCCGCCGGACCGAGCGCATCTCGATCCAGTGGCCCAGCAGCATGATGTCGATCAGCGTCACGAGTTCCCAGAAGAAGGCGGCCTCCGTGGGGACGACGAGACTCGCGAGGCTGTAGACGAACGCGACCGTGATCGCCATCGAGATGAGCGTCATCATCCCCGGCGCGCGATCCCGCAGTTCCGGAGCGGCCATCCGGAGGAACGGAACGCCGCCGTAGGCGAAGACGATCACCGCGAAGACGGGGGTGAGCCACTCGCTGCCGGGGAACGCCGGCACCGAGAAGCCGAGCCACGCCTGGAGCGTCTCGCTGTAGAGGAGGACGGGAATCGAGAGCAGCGTCGAGACGAAAAACCGCCGCCGGAACATCGTTTCGTGGCCGGCATGCATGCCGCCATCGTCGTGGTCGTGGTGGCCATCGCCGTGGCGGTGACCGCCACCGCCGCGAGCGTCGTCAGCACCGCGGCTACCGTGACCACCGTCGTTGCCGTGCTCACCGTGCCCGGCGTGGTCCCCTTCGCGCTCCTGGCGATCCCGGATTTCGTCTCTCCCCCGTTCGGCGTCGTCGGCCTCGTCCTCGAGCAGCGACCGCTCGACCCGGTCCGGTCGGTCGCCGTCGTCTCGATCGGTATCGGGCGGCTCCGGGTCGTTCCCGGTTCGGCGGTCGTGGTCGTCCATCGGTCAGTTCTCGACCGGCTGCTATGCGGTCACGCACCAAGGAAGTGGGGCTGGCTGCTCCCGGGAGAAGGGGTCTGAGGTGGGCGTCGGTCGGATGAAAAGACAATTCCCGCCCCGCCGCTAACGTGCCAGCATATGCGAATCGCCGTTCCCAACAAGGGCCGCCTGCACGAGCCGACGATCGACCTCTTAGAGCGGGCGGGCCTCCACCTCGAGAACGGAGCGGATCGAAAGCTCTACGCGGATACTGTCGACCCCGATGTGACCGTGTTGTTCGCTCGTGCGGCCGATATTCCGGAGTACGTCTCCGACGGCGCGGCTGATCTCGGCATTACGGGCTTCGATCAGGTTCGAGAAGCGCGCGTGGACAACGTCTCGGAACTACTGGATCTCGAGTTCGGGCGCTGCCGACTCGTCCTCGCGGCCCCCGAGGACGGCGATATCGAGCGACTCGAGGATCTGGCGGGCAAGACGGTCGCCACCGAGTTCCCGAACGTCACCGCGGACTTCTTCGCCGGTACCGGCGTCGAGCCGGATATCGTCGAGGTGTCGGGCGCGACGGAACTCACGCCCCACGTCGAGATGGCCGACGCCATCGTCGACATCACGAGCACCGGGACGACGCTGAAGATGAACCGACTCGCTATCGTCGACGAGGTCCTCTCGAGTTCCGTCCGGCTGTTCGGTCGCGACGACGTGCTCGACGAGCCCAAGATCGACGAGGTCAGGACCGCTCTCTCCTCGGTCAAGCAGGCCGAAGGCAAGCGCTATCTGATGATGAACGTTCCTCGAGACCGACTCGAGGACGTCCGCGACGTCATCCCCGGACTGGGCGGGCCGACGATCATGGACATCGCCGACGAAACCGACGACGAGTCGACCGTCGCCGTTCACGCCGTCGTCAACGAGCGAAACGTCTTCGAGACGATCACCGAGGTCAAAAACGCCGGCGCGAGCGATATTTTGGTGACCGAGATCGAGCGACTGGTCGAGTAGGCCGGTCAGCCGGGACTCGAGCGACTGGTCGAGTCGAGGCTCGAGCACCCGATCGATCTGAGCCCGGGCTACTCGAGTCGGGCGGCGATCGGTCGCTCGAGCGAGTCGAACTCGAGGAGCGAGTCGAACGCGGCGCAGTTCGCCGCCGGGCCGACGAGGCTCCGCACCCGATCGAAGCGCACGATATCGTGTTCCTCGAGCAGCGGAAGGTGGGTTTCACGGAGCGACGTGTGGATCCGCTGGCGCAGCTGGTGGATCGTCGTCCCGACCGTCGGGTCGTGTTCGGCGTCGGCGAGCCGGCCGACGAGCGTTCGGAGCCGGATCGGATCGTCGGTCGCGAGCACGCAGCGGAGGATTTCGCACCGACGGTCGCTGTCTACGACGCGGGAGATCGTCTCGCGCGGGAGAGGGCGACGACCGAGCGCACCGTCGTTGCCGAGGCGAAACCGATCCGACGCGGTCGGCGTTCGATCAGGGTGGATCGTCATGGGCACGAGAAAGTCAGCGACGGCGCTCCGGATAAACGCGACCGGTCGTTTCGACGAGTATGGCACGATTCAGGCCAGTCGGACACGCTATTGCCGGAATGAACGGTTCATAATCCGATCAAAGCGGCGACGAGCCAGGTGACCGATGCGGGAACTCGAGACGGTTCAGAAACGGAGCGGACCCCAGAACGCGAGTAATCTATCACTACCGGCTGGTGAAGAACGGAAGCGGTCCGCAGAATGCGGATTCGGGACGATATCGCTCGAACGATCACCGACGAGGCGGCTGTGAGACGGACCGGTGTACGCCAGTTTCGGAGCAGCCGCGAACCGTCCTGCGATTTCCGAGAAATCGGTACAGCGGACCGTCTGAACGGACGGCCACTGAGGAGTATCGGAGACGGTCAGAGAGTCGGAATACAGGACCGAGAGACACGAGCGAGTCGAAAAGCACGAAACGCCCGGTTAGCTACGAGACTCCCTCACTGTGGCGGCGACACCGGCTCGAGAGAAATCTGACGGCGTTACTCGAGCAGGCCGAGGTCCTCGAGCCTGGAGACGATCTTGTCGACCGCGTGTTCGGCGTCGACGGGCTTTTTCCCGCCGGTGATGACGAGCTTCCCGGAGCCGAAGAGCAGGGCGACGACCTCGGGGTCGTCGAGTCGGTAGACGAGGCCGGGGAACTGCTCGGGCTCGTACTCGATGTTCTCGAGGCCTAGCCCGATGGCGATCGCGTTCAGGTTAAGGTTCCGGCCCAGATCGGCCGAGGTGACGATGTTCTGGACGACGATCTCGGGGTCTTCGTTGACCTGGATCTGGAGCTCACGGAGCTTATCGAAGACGATTCGCAGGCTCTCGTGGACGTCGTCGGTGCTTTTCGCGCCGGTACAGACGATCTTTCCCGATCGGAAAATCAGGGCGGCGGATTTGGGATTCTGGGTTCGGTAGACGAGACCGGGGAACTGCTCGGGGTCGTAGTCGGCCCCCTCGAGGTCCATCGCGACACTCTGGAGGTCGAGTTCCTGCCCGATGCCGGTCGACGCCACCACGTTTTCGATATTGATGGTGTCCTTCGGATCCGTCATTAGTCGCTTAAAAAGACGTATTTAAGGTTTATAAAGGTTGGTGCCGCCACCTGATATATCCGGTATATACGACCGAAATCGATACGAGAACGTGGGCGGTTTTAGCTGCTTGCAGAGGCAACGTCCCCTCTTAGTCCGTAATTAAAACCACGCGGGGTGGCGCGCGCTGGGTCGCGGTTCGCCGTCAAGCGAACCGCGGACTGAATTCGCGCGAGCGAACGGTAGCGCGGAACCACCGGTCCCGCGAACCATCCGGATAGTGCGAGACCGGCGGTCTCGCATACCGTGCGAATAGTGCGAGGTCGTGGCCTCGCAGACCATGTGAACGGGCGCTACGCGCCCGTGAACAGTCGGCGACTCCGCCGCCGTGAGCAGACGGCCTTCGCCCGTGAGTAGCAATCGGCCGGGGAGGGCGTGGCGATTCCATGTCGTCGCGATAGCAGAGCGCTCGTTTTCGATGAGATCCGTCCTCGAGTCAGTAGTAGGGGCTGATACGTCGGATAGGCGGTCCGCGAGTGATTCGCGAAAAGCGGCAGCCTCATACTCGAGGCGCGGCGACAGTCGACCGTGTACCTGCTCGAGTTCGGCGGCGAGGACGACGCGTTCGCGGCCCGCGAAGCGCGGAGCGCCGCGACCGGCGT
>NZ_JAQIVI010000434.1 GCF_028618695.1 Natrinema soli
CGCCGCGCCCTTCCTGCTCGCTCGCGCGAGCAGCCACCTCGATTCCCGCACCGACTGCGAGGTCCCGGGGCTCGACGCGGCCGCCCTTCGCGATCACATCGACCGGCTCGAGGCCGACCTCGAGCTCGCTCGCCTGGGGACGAGGCTCTACGTGCTGGTCCACTGCGAAGATTGAGCCGCCGTCTTCGCATTACCTTCGCGCTCCACCCTCGGCTTCGCTTCCCCCACTGCCCTTCCCCACTGGCGCTCCCTCCGCTGGCGCTCCTTCTCGTTGCCCGCCGGCGTCGTCCATGAGCTTGTGATGGAACGCTCGGTACGCGTTCTCGCCCCGCTCGGTCAGTTCGACCACGCGGCGGCGGCCGACCGACTCGATCGTGACGTAGCCGTCCTCGGCGAGCGGCTCGAGGACGTGGGTATCCAACACCCGAAACGCGCCTTTGTCCTCGCCCGAGCGCTCGTCGGGCGAGCGGCGATCGGCCATGAAGGAGAGTTCCTGATCGCGGGCGTACTCGATGAGGTCTTTCTTCTTGGGCGGTGCCGTCCGATCGTCGTGGAACCCGTCCCACGCGGCCGGGTCGGCGAGGAATTCCATGATCGCGACCTGATCGCGCGTCGGCGATTCGATCGGATAGGTCGGTATCCCCTCGATCTCGTCGACGCCGGAGGAGACGGGTTCGCTCGTCCCGTCGTGGGCGTACGACGATGGCTCGACGTAGTAGGCGCGTGCGTCGGTCGAGACGTCCATGCACGCGATCGTCGCGCCGATCGCCGGGATCGTTCCGGCCCCGGAAACGTTGACGTACACCTGATCGTCGGCGTGGACGTCGGCGATCGTCGTCACCTCGCCGAGCACCGCGTAGACGTCCGTCAGATCGCACTCCCACGTCCGCACTTCGGGGACGATGGACTCGAGTTCATCGCACAACGCGTCGTGGTACTCGGCCGTCGCCGTCGCGTATCGCTCGGCGGTACCACCCTCGTTCTCACCCCGTCGTTCGCGCCCCGTCCCCCCGCCGTCCGCACCGTCGGCCTCGAGCAGATAGACCAGATCGGCCCGCTGGTCTCGGATCGGCTCGAGGATCCGATCGAACTCGTGGCCCAGCGGGACGACGTGCACTCGCTTGACGACCTCCATACGCCGAGAGGCGTGTCAACGAAAATAACAGCTGCGGAATCGTCGGTGTGGACTCGAGTCGAACCCGCTCCACCCAACCGGCGGGTTTCTGCCGCCCGATCAACCCCCAGCCGGGTGGGAATGAAAGGGGCGACGCTCTCGTCGAGCGAAGCGACGCAAGAACCGCAACCGAGCGCAGCGAGGTGAGGATCACAGCGAGCTGCAGCCGGCGAGCGCGTCGGGGCTTTCAGGCTGTTACTGTCAGCGGTACCTTTCTCCCACGCTCGTTTACACGGTCGGCGAAACGTTGAGAACGCCCCCGCTCCTACAACAGAGCAGATGGCTGCCTACGACGCGATCTGTTTCGATCTCGATTCCACGCTCTGCGAGCCGACCCAGGACGCCGCGACCCTGCTCGAGTCGACGTTCGAGCGCGCCGGCTGCGAGTCGTTCTGTACGCCCGCGGATCTCCGGGCTGCCGTGCCGGACCTGCCGACCGCCGAGACGGACCGCGAGTTCTACGAGCACCTCTTTACCGAGGTCGCACGGCGCGCCGGCGTCGATTCCGATCTCGCGCCGACGCTCGCGGCGGAGTACCTCGAGGTGCAGGACCCGACCGCCGTCGAGTTCCGGCCCG
>NZ_JAQIVI010000435.1 GCF_028618695.1 Natrinema soli
CCCGTCGACGTCGTGGACGCTCCCGATCGCGTAGTCGAAGCGCGCCTCCGAGAGGAACGCGTCGATGGCCGCCTCGTCGCGCGGATCGTAGTCCATCTCGACGGCGTCGTAAATCTCGAGATCGAAATCCTCACGCAGGCGGTCGATTCCTCGCCGTCGGCGCTCGTAGGTAAGGTCGAGATTGAACCCGTAGACGCTCCGCATCGACGCGTGGCGCTCGCGAGAGGCCACGTTACAGTGGTCGGCGAAGCCGACGCCCTCGAGCCCGGCCGACTCGGCGGCCCGGACCATCGACCTGAGGAAGTCGCCGTCCGAGTAGTTCGAGTGGACGTGAAAATCCCGCATACGTCGTCGACCATGGACTGCGAGTTAGGTGTTACGCTCGAGGAACTCCGTTCACGTATCCCGTTTATTGCTGTAGTTTACTGCGCAGGGTGTCCGGTAGTGAGTTCGATGCAAGACGTTCCCTGCTACCGTGGCAACAGGGAATCGCCACGCCCTCCCCAGCCGATTGCTACTCACGGCCCTTCGGCGTTCACGGGTCACGTCGTTCCCCGTTCACCTCGTGAGTCACACTCCCGACGGTCGCTCACGGCTCGCTTCGCTCATCCACTGGAAGACACAAAGCGTCTTCCAAGCCGTCACCCGTTCAACTCGCGACGACCTCGCGCAATGGTATAAGCCCCCTCACTCTCGTTCGGTCGGCTTCAAGCGCGCGCCACCGCACGCGGGTTGGCCAGCCCGGAGTGAGACACAACTCCCCGCTACCGGTCACGAGGTGATTCCGAGGTGAGAAACTCGAGACGATTCGCTGACGACTCGAGCTACTCGTTGCGCGGACTGCTCGGGTGGTAGTCAGTGTCGTACTCACCGGGCTGGTCGTCGACGCGGTCGGGGTTGAGCCGGCCCGACAGCAGCATGAAGTCGACCAGGGTCAGCGCCAGCATTGCCTCGACGACGGGGACCCCTCGCGGCGGGAGGACGGGGTCGTGGCGACCGATGACCTGCTCCTCTTTGAGTTCGCCGGTCTCCCAGTCCGCGGTCTGCTGGGATTTGGGGATCGACGTAGGTGCGTGCAGCGTCACTTCGCCGTAGATCGGCTCGCCGGAGCTGATCCCGCCCTGAATCCCGCCGTGGTCGTTCTCGACGGGCGTCGGGTTCCCCCACGTTCGCGGCTCATCGCCGCTCTCGTCCGAGGCGCGGTGCGCCTCGCTGTCGTCGAACTCCCAATCGTCGTTCCGATCCTTGCCTGTCCACTCGGCCGCGTCGGTGCCAAGCCCGAACTCGAACGCCGTTGTCGCGGGCACCGCCATCATGGCCTGTCCCAGCCGCGCGGACAGCGAGTCGAAGCGGGGTGCACCGAGGCCGACCGGAACGCCCTGCGCCTCGAAGTAGATGCTGCCGCCGATGGAGTCGCCTTCCTCCTGGTACTCCGCGATCAGCTCCTGCATCCGCTCGGCGGTCTCTGGATGGGCACAGCGGACGTCGTTCTCTTCCGAATGATCTTTGATCTCCTCGAAACTCACGTCAGGGGCCTCGATGTCGCCGATCTGATTGACGTGGGCCTTGAGTTCGACGCCCTGTTGGGCGAGCAGCTTCTTCGCGATCGCGCCGGCCGCGACCCAGTTGACCGTCTCGCGGGCCGACGAACGGCCGCCGCCGCCCCAGTTTCGCGTCCCGAACTTCGCCGAGTAGGTGAAGTCGCCGTGGCTCGGCCGGGGCGCGGTGATGAACGGTTCGTACTTTCCCGAGCGGGCGTCCTTGTTCTGGATGACCAGCCCGATCGGCGTCCCGGTCGTGTAGCCGTCCTGAATCCCGGACTTGATCGAGACCGCGTCGGGTTCGCCGCGACTCGTCGTGATCATCGACTGCCCCGGCTTTCGACGGTCGAGGTCCGCCTGGATGTCCTCCTCCGAAAGCTCGAGGCCGGCGGGACAGCCCGAAACCGTACAGCCCATCGCCTCTCCGTGACTCTCGCCGAACGTGGTCACCTGAAAGAGGCGACCGAAGCGGTTGCCGTTCATTACCACGTCCTCGGTGGCGGGGCCACTTAGCGGTGCAGGATTCACGCAGGGCGCCCGAGATCGGTGACTATCGAATGCTCGGAGCGGGCCGACAGCGGATCGTTCCCCCGCTCGCTTCAGGTTCGGGCCACCGAGACACGCATCACGATCATATTTATATGATTGTGCTGCTGTTTAAATGGGACGACGCCGTCGGCGATCTCGAGAGGGGTGTACGAAACGCCGGTTTCTCGCGGAACGAGGACGGCAGTTTGAGACGCGAACCGTCGACGTGACCCACCGATCACTCGACTCGCTCGCGGTGGCAGTGTTCCTCGACCAACGAGATGAAAACCTGTGCGTTCCTCGGCGAGGAACGCCGAAACGGCGGATTTTACGGCTTCTGGACGAACGACTCGCCGACGGTCGACGGGCTCGTTCCGTCTCTCGAGACGACGTACGACGTCTCATAGCTCTCGCTGACCGTCGCTCACTTCGTCTGCTCACGGCACGAAGTGCCGTTCGCACGGTATGCGGGACCAGACGCACTATTCGCGAAGCGACCAAAAACTCAGAGGAAGCGTCTCAGGGCAGTTCGAACTCGATCGCCGCTCCCTGTCCGAATCCGACGCACTCGGTCGCGATTCCGCGGTCGACCCCGCGGCGGTTCATCTCGTGGACGAGTGTCACCGGCAGGCGCGCGCCGGAACACCCCAGCGGGTGCCCGATCGCGATCGCGCCGCCGTTGACGTTGAGTTGATCGTCCGGAATCCCGAGTTCGCGCTGGGAGTACAGCGTCTGACTGGCGAACGCTTCGTTGATCTCGACGAGCCCGTAGTCGTCGATCTCGCGGCCCGCTCGCTCGAGCAGGCCCTCGGTGGCGGGGACCGGGCCGACGCCCATGACGGTCGGATCGACGCCCGCGACGTAGCTGGTCCCGACCTCGGCGAGGACCTCGAGGTCGTTCTCGTCGGCGAAGTCCCGGCTGGTCAGCAGGATACCGGCCGCGCCGTCGGCGATCTGAGAGGCGTTGCCCGGCGTTACTGTGCCGTCTTCCTTGAATACGGTGGGGAGTTCGGCGAGTTTCTCGGCTGTGGTGCCGGGGCGCAGGCCCTCGTCTTCGTCGTGGACGCCCTCGTCGGTCTCGATGGGGACGATCTCGTCGTCGAACGTCCCTTCCTCGGTGGCCTCGACTGCGCGCCGCTGGCTCCGCGCGCCGTACTCGTCCTGTTCCTCGCGTGAGATCCCGTGCTTCTCGGCGACCTTCTCGGCGGTCATCCCCATCGAGAGGTTCTCCATGCCGTAGACCTCGTCGAGTTTCGGATGCATCTGGCCGCTCTCGGCGGCGCCCATCTTCACGCGGCTCATGCTCTCGACGCCGCCGGCGACGACCGCGTCGTGGCGACCCGCAGCGATCGAGTCCGCGGCGCTGATGACCGCCTGCGCCGAGGAGGCACACTGACGGTCGACGGTGGTCGCCGGAACCTCCTCGCCGAGATCCGAGAAGAGCGCGATCTGTCGGGCGATGTTCGTCCGCTGCTCCCCGCGTTGCTGTGCACAACCCCACATCAGGTCGTCGACGTCCTCGCCGGAGAGCCCCGTTTCCGCGAGCATCTCGTTGACCAGCGGAATCGAGAGGTCTTCGCTGCGGAACTCGGAGAGCGCACCGTCTTCTCTTCCCTGTGCCGTTCTAACAGCGCTAACGATTACTGGTGTATCGTCTGCCATTGTATAACACAATTGTTCGTGAACGTAAATAGCTACCTCCTCCGGAAAGGGACGAGCGAACCCACCGAACAACTGTAAGAACCACGCTCGAGCGCTCGAGACGGACGGTGCCCTGATGGCGACGCTCGAGGCCCAACCCCGATCGGCGAGCGCGATTACTGCATTTCAGCGTTTGGGGGTGCCACCGACTCCGTCTCCACCCTATCGTTTCAACATTCATCATATTAGAGAGTTTATTAGATCACGTGACAAGTATTCAGCATGGTCCGCCGCCGACAACTACTGCTCGCGACGCTCGCCGCCGGAGCGGCCGGTACAGCGGGTTGCGTGAGTGACGCCCCCTCTGACGAACGCGCCGACAACAACGACGAGGACACCCCGTCGGATCTGGAGCCCGCGGGCGACGGCGCCTATCGAGTCGACATAACCGCCCGGAGCGACCGATCGGCGTCGATCGATGACGTCAGTCATCGACCGTCGTGGATCGACCCCATCCGAGAGCTATCCTATGCCGGCGACCCTGAAGTCGTCTGGGGATACGACAGTCTCGAGGCCGACAACTCATCCTCCGTTGCCGTCGATCCGGTCATCGACACGACCGACGACGCGGAGCACGTCTTTCTGGCCCCGGCCTACGACGCCGACGCCGGGAGCTGGAACATCCACGCGTACGTCGACGAGGCGTACTACGAGGCCAGGGACACCCACCGATTCTGGATCGGACGGCCCTACGCGGAATTACGCGAAGACCCGGTTCGCGGCTACGAGGCAGCGTTCACCGAGCACCACGACGGCGTCTACCACGCGACCGTCGAGTACGACGAGACGCCGGAAGACACCGATCCCAACCTGTTGAGCCAGGTGTGGCTCACGAACTGGCCGGTGGACAGGACGGCGGAACGATCGGAACCGATGCTCGGTGCCGCCGTTGCCGTCACTCGAGTCGGCCCGCCGCCGACGAACCCGGACTACGACGAGGTAGACGAGGACGACCCGGCCCCGATGGTCGACCTCTTGTTCGAGTACGATCCCGACGCGAAGACGGTGACGGTCGTCCACGAGGGCGGTCCCGCGTTCCGAGGCGATCACGTCCAGGTCGGGTTCGAGGGCGGTCTCACCGAGGAGCAGTTCTCCGGCGAGGTGACCGCCGGCGACTCGCTCACCGTCGAGGTTCCCAGCGCCGACCCCGGCGTGTACCTCGCGGTCACCTGGCGAGGGCCGGAACAGGAGCACACCATCGTCCTCGATCGGTTCCAGATTCCCGAGTGACCCGTCGCCCGATCCGATCGCGGCGACCGTTCGACGGGGACGACCGTCGCTACTGCCGCCCGTCGCGCTCGAGTCTGACCCCTAACTCCTCGAGCATCCCGAAGAAGCCCGGGAACGAGACGTCGACGTGGTCGGCCCCCTCGATGGTGGTCTCGCCGTCGGCGACCAGCCCCGCGAGCGCGAGCGCCATGATGATCCGGTGGTCGTCGCGTCCGGAGACGGTCGCTCCCGAGAGACTCGAGTCACCGCCGTGGACCGTCAGCGAGTCCCGTTCCTCGGTCGTTTCGACGCCCATCTTGCCCAGTTCCTCGGCCATCGCACTCACGCGGTCGGTCTCCTTGTACCGAACGTGCTCCGCGTTCGCGATGTGGGTATCGCCCTCCGCGACCGCACCCAGGGTCGCGATCGTCGGAAGCAGGTCGGGCGTGTTCTCGACCCCGACCTCGATCCCGGTAAGCGGGGCCTCGGCGACGTCGATCGTCCCCGCGTCCCGATCCCAGTCGACGTCAGCACCCATCCGCTCGACGATTTCGACGATCGCGGTATCGCCTTGCGCGCTCGGATGAGCGCCCTCGATGCGGACGCCCTCGCCCTCGTTGCCGGCGATCGCGCCCGCTGCCAGCGGATACGAGATCGACGAGAAGTCGCCGGGGACCGCGTACTCGCCACCCGCGGGCGCGTAGGACTGCCCGCCGTCGACCGCGAACCCGGCGTCCGTCTTCCGCGC
Organism: Natrinema soli; assembly: GCF_028618695.1. Next base: position 5,728 of record NZ_JAQIVI010000435.1, read on the forward strand.
CTCGACGCCGAACTCATCGAGCACTTCGAGCGTGATATCGACGTACGGCGCGGACTTGAGCTCGGTCTCGAGCTCGATCGAAATCCCCTCGTCGGTGACTGCACCGGCCAGCAACAGGGCGGTGATGTACTGCGAAGAGACGTCGCCGGGGATCGATAGCTCGCCGCCAGCGAGCGGGCCGGTGACGACCAGCGGGGCCTGCCCGTTCCCGCGGGTGCTATCGGCCTCGGCGCCGAGATCAGTCAGCGCCT
>NZ_JAQIVI010000436.1 GCF_028618695.1 Natrinema soli
CGCGTTCCGCCGCGGCCGACAGCGCGAGCGCCGTCTTGCCACAGCCCGTCGGTCCGATCAGGTGGACCGGCTGGTCCGCCTCGAGCCAGCCGTCGATCCGATCGCGCAGCGATCTGACCGCGTCGGTCTCGACGAACGGTTCGGGGACGACCGTTTCGGGATCGGAGAGGGGGCTGTCGCCGTTTCGTTCGCCTGCGTTCGATGCCGTTCGCGCGAGCTCTTTCTTCGCTCTGCGACCGTTCTTCTGCTCGCGGCTGGCCGTGATCTTCTTGCCACGGACCGTGCGCTTGCGCGAAGTGTCGTCGGCCATGGGGAGTTATTCGGTCGATTTCGGCGACGACTCGGGGCGGGGTTCGACCTCGAGTTCCTCGAGTTCGTCGAGGTCGCCCTCCGCCGTGGCCTGCTCAATTTTTGCGATCTCCTCCGCGTAGTGCAGGAAGGTGTCGACCGAGGCGACCACGACGCGGGCCTCGACCGTGAGCAATTCGATCCCGACGACCGAGATGCGCGCCCAGACGTCGATGACGACGCCCTTGTCGAGGACGCGGTCGAGTACTTCTGCCAGACTCGAGGAATCGGGTGTTCGTTGGGACATAACACTTTTCGTTTGAGGGCCGTCTCGTAACACGACTTGCACTGCGACTGCAAGTCGCCCTATACTGGCTACCGCTCACCGGTGTCGCACGTCGGCGAGCTGATACCACAGGTTGCGATTGCAAGCACCACGATAACCCGCCGCGGAGCCGAACCGTCCGTGACGATACTCGAGTGCTCGACACGGCGCACAGCGGCCGCGAGGAGCACAGCTATCGCAGCCCCATGTCATCTATCTATCCCATCACCGGCCGAGCCGACGGAGTACGCGTACGACTATCGACCCGTCGGTCTCGGCGACAGGTTCGTCGCGGGCAACGACGATTGGGGCCGAGTCAGCGACGAGACACCGATATGACCAGTCAACGAGTGATCTACCGATGAATAACCGGTACGTCTACGGCGTCGTCGAGTCGGATACCATCGAGTTCGAGACTGACGCGGTCGCCGGTGCCGACCGCGTCTACACGATCTCACACCGGCGACTCGGTGCCGTCGTCTCGGATATCGACACGACCGATCCCGAGGAGACGGACGAGGACGCCCAGATCCACGACGACGTCCTCCGGGAGATCATGGAGTACGACGGCGGAACGACCGTCGTACCCATGCAGTTCGGGATGGCCTTCGAGAGCGATCGAGCGCTGAAGAACGTCCTTCGCGGGGCGCGACCGGCGTTCCGACGCGCGATGAACGATATCGAGGGTAAAATCGAACTCGGGCTCAAACTCGTCCGCGAGGAAGACGCCGACGTCGATCGCGAGGAGATCGAGACGGCGGTCGCCGACCGCCTCGACCCCATCGCCGCACAGTCCGTCGAGAACGACCTGTTCAGCGACCGGCTCATCCTGAACCGCTCGTATCTCGTCGAGGAGGACGAGCGCGAGGCGTTCGACGATGCGATCGCCGACTTCGAGAACGACCACGACGAACTCATGGTCCAGTACACGGGGCCGTTCGCACCCTACAGCTTCGTCGACGTGAAAATCGGAGCCAAACAGTAACCATGTTCATCCTCGACGACCTCCTGTTCCGGCCGTTCGTCGGCATCATCGACGCGCTCCACACGATCGCGCTCGACGAGATGTACGACGTGGAGGCCCTCGAGGCTGAACTCAAAGAGAACCAACTCTTGTACGAACTGGGCGAGCGCTCCGAGGCGGAGTATCGACGCCGCAAGGACGAACTCGAGGCGGAGCTCGAGACCGCCCGCGAGGTTCACGAGCGGCTCTCGAGCGGCCGCGTGGAGGTGAAAAAATGAGCGACAGTTCCCCGAACGACGACCGCGACGAATCGCCCGACGACGATCGATCCGACGAGCATCAGACCGACGAGAGTCAGACCGACGAGAGTCAGGTCGACGAGAGCGAACACTGGCTTTCGAGCCTGCTGTCCGCTCTCGAATCGCTCGACGACGGCCCGACGTCGCGTTCGGGCCGTCGGCGCGGCGATCGGACGACGTTCGATTACGATATTTCGATCCGATCCGGCGACGATCTCTCGGCGGACGACTCGCCGCTCGGTCAGAATCCGTTCGGCGACGAGAGAGGCGGTCGAGCCCGCGATCGATCGCGAAAGCGCCGCATCCGATCATCGGGTCCCTCGAGCGATCACCACGTGGCGACCCGGACGCACGAGGACGAACTACTCGTCACGGCGGACGTCGCCGGAGCCGATCCGGACGACATAACGGTGGGCTTCGACGACTCGACGCTGGTCATCGGCGTCGACGAACGCGAAGTCGATCGCATCGAGATCCCCTGGCCCAAGACGGAGTCCCGGGCGACGATCAAGAACGGGGTGCTGACCGTCCAGATCAGGCCGGAGACGACGGAGCGGACGGACACCGAAGAGACGGAGGGTACCGAATGAGCGACGCCGAGTCCGAGGAGACGTTCGACGCGCTACTCGAGGACGCGACGGAAAGTCTCCAACGACTCGAGGAGACGCTTGGCGAGAGCGAGGCGATAGACGAACTCGACGGCGACACCCTCGAGACGGTCGTCGGCGACCTCGACAACCTCGTGCGGGTCGCCGAGGAAGTCGGCGAGCTGCTCGAGGCGATGGACCTCAGCGACCTGCCGGAGGCGGTCGACGGGGACGAGCTCCTCAACGCCATCGAACTCGGCGAGATTCCCGACGTACTGGCGAACGAGGACGACGGCGTGAGCGAACTCGTCGACTTCACGGAGCTGTTCGACGCGATCAACCTGTTGAACGCCTGGAACGCGGCGGATCTGACCGACCTCTGGGAGAATAAACGCGAACTCGACGACGCCCTCGACGAGCTCGAGGACGGCGACGATGCCGGGATGGTCGAAGACGCCGTGTCGGACGTCGCCGACGACGACGATCAACTGATCGGCGATGACGACGATGATGGACAGCTGATCGGGGATGACGACGACGACCTCATCGAGACGGACATGGATTCGACGACCGCGGCGAAGGAGGCGCTGGGCGATATCAACGTCGCGGAGGACCCGGAGGCGTACCAGGCGGCGATCCAGCAGCAGGCGATGGAAGGCATCGACGCCTTCCGGACGGCGCTGCTCGAGACGCACGAGAAGTTCGAGAAGCTCTACGAGTTCAACCGCGAGAAGATGCGCCGGCAGGACACGAGTACGAACTCGCGAAATCCGACGGCGGCGTCGACGATTTCGACCGATCGACTGGACCTGGGCAGCGGGGCGCGCTACTCGACGGTGCCACAGGCGGTCAAACTCTCGACCGCACCGACGCGGAAACGGATCTACGGCCGCCGGTTCGAACTCGAGCGGGAACGACAACGGAGGACGAACAATGAGTGACTCACTACTGCGGCGACCGAACGGCTGTGAGGTGAGGACGACTGACTACGGCCCCGAACGGAGCGACGCCGGAGGTGAGTGCCGTGGTCGATGAGTTCCAGCCCAGTCGGCAGCAGGCCGACCTCGCCGAAGTCGTCGAGATGCTCCTGGATAAGGGGATCGTCATCAACGCCGACATCGCCGTCTCGATCGGCGATACCCAGCTGCTCGGCGTGCAGGTCCGGGCCGCGATCGCCTCCTTCGAGACCGCGGCGAAGTACGGCCTCGAGTTCCCCGAGGGGACGGACATGCGCCGCGTCGCCGAGGCGGTCGACGACCCCGAACTCGCGGAGATGGACCGGCCGAATCCGGTGATCGATCCGACTCGAGGCGTCAACGTCACCGCCGACGAAGACGACGGTGACGGCGAATCGAATGCCGACAGCGGCGACCGAAACGCGGACGGCGGCGAGTCGACCGAGAGCGACGTCGCCGCCAGCGACGAAGAGCTGGTGAGCGAACGCCTCGGGGCCAGACCGAACCCCGACAGACCGACCAGCGGTGGATTCGACCTGCTCAGCGACGACTCGACGGACGACGGCGAATCCGAAACGGAATCGGCAGCCGACGGATCCGAAACTGACGGCTCCGAGGGCGATGAGGCCACCCCAGAAGCGGAGCCGGAGGGTGACGGATCATGACGTCGATCGACGTCGGCGACGGCGAGGACGCGCGACAGGGGCTCGTCACCCTGGTCATCACCGTCGTCGAAATCCTGATCGACGCCCTCGAGCGCGAGGCGGTCCGCCGAATGGAGGGGGGAAACCTCTCGGACGAGGAGATCGAACGCCTCGGAAGCCAGCTCGCGACGATCGAGGCCGAAATCGAACAGCTCAAAGCCGACGAGGAGATCGAGGACGGCGTCGACGATCTCCGGGGCGATCTGGACGGGCTGGTCAACGACGCGATCGAACAGCTTCACGGCGAGCCGACAGCTACGCAGAAACCGGGTTACTCCGTGTTCGGAGGTGAGGGCGAATGAGCTCCGACGGCGCGAACGACGGTGACGGCGCTGCCGAGAAACTCGAGGCGCTCGACGAGCAGCCGGCCGGCGAGCACGCCGAAACGCCGGAAATCGACGAAGGGCGCTACCTGTACTGTCTCGTTCGGGCCGACGAAGACGCCGCCCTCGAGACGACCGGCGTGGACGACGAACCGGTCTCGATCGTCGCGGAAAACGGAATCGGCGCCGTCGTCCACCCGTGCGACGGTCTCTACGACTCGGCGGACCTCGCACAGATCCGCCGCTGGCTCGTCCGTCACCAGACGGTCGTCGACGAGGCGGGGCAGGCCTTCGGAACGCCGATCCCGTTCCAGTTCGACACGATTCTGCGCGGCGACGACGCCGCCGTCCGCGAGTGGCTCCGCGAGGAGTCCGAAACCCTCGAGCGCGCCCTCTCCGGGCTGGCGGACCACTGGGAGTACCGCGTCGAAGTGGTCGAAGTCGATCCGATCAGCGACGAAGCGCTGATCGAGCGCGACGAACGGCTGCGCGAACTGGACGAGCAGATCGGCGGCTCCGGGGAGGGAACGGCCTTTCTGCTCGAGAAGCAGTTCGACCAGCGGCTGGCGGAACTCCGAGCCGCGCGACGGGAATCGCTGACCGCCGACCTCGAGGAGCGACTGGCCGCAAAAGCACGGGAAGTCCACGCGCTCGAGCGATCCCCGAGCGCGAAACTCTCGAACGAGATGGCCGACGGCGAGTCGGAAACGGGCGGGGACTCGAGCGACGGATCGGGCGAGTCAGACGACGGCGAAACCCTCTGTCGGCTCACGGTGCTGGCCCACGAGGACGACGAGGGAGCCATCGGCTCGATACTCGACGACGTGGCGGCGAACGATGGACTCGAGGTCAGGTTCACGGGACCGTGGCCGCCGTACACGTTCGCACCGGAACTCGGCGGTGGCGGAAACGCCGCGGACGAGCGGGCGAATCCACAGCCATGAGACCTCGAAAGAACGACGATGCGCTCGTCGACGTGCTCGACGTGTTGCTCAGAGACGGTGCGATCCTCCGCGCGGACGTGATCGTCTCCGTCGCGGATATTCCGCTGGTCGGGATCAAGCTCACGGCGGCCATCGCCGGCATGGAGACGATGACGGAGTACGGCCTCTTCGAGGAGTGGGACGCCAGCCGCCGAACGGCAGCCGTCAGCCGACGCCAGTACGATCGGTCGGAACTCGACGAGGACCGCCCCGCGTTCGATGAACTCGATGTCGGTCGCTCACACGAGGACGCCGCGGACGGAGACGAATCGTCGAACTGACTGCGGGCTCGAGACCGTCGACTCGAGACTGTTGACAGGAGAGGAACGATCGAACGAAGCGACGACGAGACGATGTGGTCGATGGAGAGAGAAACGCCGCTACTGCACTCGTACCCGGCCGGCCCAGTTCGGTTCGATCGTTGCCGTTCCCCCGAGAGGGGGCCGGTGGTCAGGCGTACTTCGGGCGTTCGGTCGTGTGATCGACCTCGCCGGTGACGGTCTCCTCGTCGCTATCGTCGTCGTAGACGTACTGGCCGGTCGCCCCACACAGGGTGCACTCGTACGTCTCGGAGATCTCGTTTATCATCTCGCCATCCTCGAAGTAGACGCGACTCTGCGTGATCTGCAGGAACTGGGCGGTCTCGCAGTTAGTGCAGGTGATCATACTCGTTCGATGGCCAGCACCAGATGTAGTTATCCGGCTTGTAACCGAAAGGCAAAGACGACTATGAGGGTCTTACCCGCCGACCGCCATCGAACGGGGATCCGGGCGACTCGCCCCGTCGCTCGCGGCCGATCGAGCGCGAGTAACTGTTTCGTACCCCGGGACGGAGGCGGGATTGTCTCGATGGCTCGACGACGAGAATACCGGCGAAAAGACGCTTTTCCAGCCGTAACGAGACGGTTATCGTCCCACTTATTGGCGTGAAACCGAACGAAAACGGCCAGTGCCGAAAAACGATTCGAGGCCGAGGGAAGCGCGACCGATTTGCGCCGACGGCCGCACCGATCGATGGGGTGGCGGAGCGACGATCATCGGTCGACGGAGACTCGATCACCGGTTCGAGCCGCCTCGTAAGCCGCCTCGGTCAGCGCCGTCACCCGAAGCGCGTCCCGGACCGTCGCCGGCGGCTCGGTTCCGTTTCTGACGCTCTCGAGGAACGCGTCGGCCCGGGTCCGTTCGTCGCGAGGATCGATGTAGGGAACGTGCTCCCCGGCGTCGGAATCGATTTCGACGACTTCCCGGGACCCCCACTGCGTTCCCTCGAGGTAGATCGCGCCCTCCTCGTCCCAGAGGTGGACGTGTTCGCGGACCGACGGCGCGTCGCCGTGAAACGAAAACGTGCCGGTCGCACCGTTTTCGAACCGAACGTCGAGGTGAGCGCGGCGGTCGACTCGCCGCTCGTCGTCGTGGAACGCCATGCTCGCGGCGACGGACGCCGGCTCGAGGCCGGTCGTCCAGCAGACGGCGTCGAGGACGTGGCTGCCGGTATCGTAGAGAAAACCGCCCCCGGACAGGTCGGGATCAAGCCGCCAGGTCCCCCGCGAGTCGTCGATCCACCCCTGCGTGATGGAGGCGGTCAGCCACTCCGGCTCGTGCTCGGCGAACCGGGCGCGCGCCGTTCGAAACGCCGTCTGGAGGTGGCGCTGGTAGCCGACCATCACGGTCCGATCGCTTCGCTCGACCCGATCTACGAGGGCGCGGGCCCGCTCGAGGTCGGTCGTCAGCGGTTTGTCGCAGTAGACGTGGCAGCCCCGCTCGAGGGCGGCGACGACTTGCTCGTAGTGGAGGGTGTGCGGCGTCCCGACGAGCACTGCGTCAAGAGACGCCTCGGCGAGCATCGCCTCGTACTCGGCGTACTGCCGATCCGCGGACACGCCGAACCCGCGGCCACCCTCGTCGCGGAGCGCCGCGTCGAGATCGCAGACCGCGCGGACGGTCGCGTCCGGGTGACGGTGAAGCTGCCCACCGACGGTGGTTCCGATGTACCCCAGCCCGACGATACCGATCCGAATCGGCCGCGATCCGTCGTTACTCATACGACCTCGAACGGGTTGCAGCCCCATCCTTCTGGAGGCGTCGCAAGCAAGCATCTCCCGCTCGTCGACCAGTTGGGACCGATCTCGAGACGGTCAGCTACTCGAGTTCGTCCGTTCGTCCACGCGAGTCGTTCCGCTCGTTTCGTCAGCGCGAGAGAGTAACAACAGCCGGGGTGTCCCGAGTACCGACCGGTAGCAGGGTGCTACGATCGGAGTAGACGGTGCCTGCGTTCGGTTCGGAGTCGCTACCGGTGGCCAAGCGGCTGCATAACAATGGGTAACACGCGCAACGTCCGATCTGCGGGGTTGCAACTCCCCGCCGGGTATGCGCTCGGCCCATCTGTGCGCTGACCAGCCGATTGCGTGCGTTCGTGCCCGGATCGCTCGGACGTGGACTCGCCCCCGCTTCGAGTACGCTCATGTCTCTCACGCCCAGGGCGGTTCCCGCCCGCCCGGGTTTCACGGTATGCAAACCCGACAGCCCCAGCTCTCGGGGGGAGAGCCCAGTAGTGACAACCGACCGGGACGGCGATCCCAGTTCGCGCTCAGAACTCCGTGATGACCGGAATGCCGACCGTTCCGTAGTCGTCCATCGAGGCGAGCGTCTCGGGAGCCTCCTCGAGCGACAGCGTCTCGCCGATGATCTTGTCGGGCTCGAGGGTTCCCTGTGCGATCAGGTTGAACAGTTCCTCGTAGCGGACCAGCGGCATCCCGAAGGAGCCGTGGAAGTCGATCTCCTGCATCGTCATGATGTCGACGGGGAGTTCGATCTGGCCCTCCTCCTCGCCGGTCGTCAGTCCGACCTGCACGTGGCTGCCCCGCGTGCCGAGGCTGTTGACCGAGTTCTTGCAGGTATCGGCGACGCCCAGTGCGTCGATCGAGACGTCGGCACCGCCCCCGGTGATAGCCTGGACCGCCTGGGCCGAACTGTCGACCTCCGTCACGTTGACCGTCTCCCGGGCACCGAGTTCCTCGGCGCGCTCGAGTTTGTCGTCGACGAGGTCGATCGCGATCGGGTGAGCACCCAGCGCGTCCGCGATGTGGATCGCCGAGAGGCCGACGCCGCCGCAGCCG
>NZ_JAQIVI010000437.1 GCF_028618695.1 Natrinema soli
GCCACGACCGCGACGGCGACCGCACCGGTGCCACAGGAGTCGGTTTCGCCCTCGACGCCGCGCTCGTAGGTGCGCTGTCGGAAGCCGCCCGAGCCGTCAGGGCTGGCCACGGTGACGTTCGTCCCGTCCGGGAAGACGTCAGCGTGTCTCACCGGCGGCGCGATCGCCTCGAGATCGATATCGTCGATAGCGTCGGACGAGGTCCGACTGACTCCCGACTCGAAGAACTCGTCGGGAACATCGTCGACGAAGCTCACGGCGTGGGGGACGCCGGTGTTGACGACCGATACCTCGAGGCCCTCGATCTCCTCCTTGAGGACCGGTTCGTCGGCTACGATCGGGATCTCGCCGGGATCGAACGTGAGACCGGTCATCTCGATGACGACGCCCTCACCGTCGCGATCGGCGCGAAGGGTGCCCGCCTGGGTGTCGATCATCACGCTGTCGCTCCCGGTCCGATTCATCGTCCACTCTGCGGCACAGCGAGCGCCGTTGCCGCACATCGGTGCCGTCGCGCCGTCGGGCTGGAACAGCGTCATCACGACGCGGGGCGGGTTGAACGTCTCTTCGGGAGCGAGAAAGAGGATCCCGTCGGCACCGATGCCGTCCGACCGGTCGCACTCGCGCTCGGCGAGGGCACCCCGGTCCGGGACGTGTTCGCCCGCGTGGATTATTAGAAAGTCGTTGCCGGTGCCGTGGTACTTCTGGAATGGGATACTCATCGTGCTATCGTCGGTCGTTGTCGGTGTCGCTCGCTCGGCCGTGGTCGTTCTTTCGGTCTGCGCTCGGGGCACTCCGTGCCTCGCGCTCCGCTCGCGTCACGTCGTCGATCGTCTCGCGGCGACGAGCGAGTCGAACGTCGCCGTCCTCGAGGACGATCGACGCGGGCCGGGGTCGGGTGTTGTACTGGTTCGCCATCTCGTAGCCGTAGGCCCCCGCGTTGCCGATTGCGAGGATATCCCCACGTTCGCTTACCGGTAGTTCACGCTCAGTACAGAAAACGTCGCCGCTCTCGCAGATCGGGCCGGCGACGGTCTGCAGGAGCCGTTCGCGACCGTCATCACCAGCTGCCGTCAGGTTCCGGATCGGATGGTACGCGTCGTACATCGCGGGTCGGATCAGGGTCGTCATCCCCGCGTCGACGCCGGCGACGGTCGTCTCGCGGGCCTCCTTGACGGTGTTCACTTCGGTGAGGAGCACGCCCGCGTCCGCGACGAAGTAGCGGCCGGGCTCGATCGCCAAGTCGGCGTCGGTCTCGCCGATCGCGTCTCGAGTGGCGTCCGCGACCGACTCGAGGTCCAGTGGCTCCTCGTCTTCGCGGTACGGAACCCCGAACCCGCCGCCGACATCGGCGAACTCGAGGCCGTCGGCGGCCTCACGGGTCGCTTCGCTCCCCGCTCGGCTATCCGAGGCGCGCAGCGCCTCGCTCACCTCTCTCGCCAGCTCCCCCATCCGCGCGACGAACTCCCGGTGGGCCTCGAGCTGG
>NZ_JAQIVI010000438.1 GCF_028618695.1 Natrinema soli
CCGTCAGTACGTGCCCCCTCGAGAAAGCGTTGGGGCTCGCAGGCCGGTGTCCTCGGACGGAGTTACACCACTCCGACCGACCGCCATCCGAACGCTCCAGAACGATTATTTCTCGTCACATAGGCACCACTTGTATAATGTCGCAGGAATTAGGTTCCCGCGCTCGAGAGTTGTCGAAGCCCTATTACGAAGACGCCCTTCCGGCGCACGATCTGTTCCACGCTGCCCGAGTCAGAAACGTCTCGATTCGGTTAGCAGCGGACTGCGAGAGTAATGTCGATAGAGCCGTCCTTTCCGCGGCGGCATGGTTACACGATATCGGTCGCCCGCGGGAGAGAACGGGAGCGATCGACGATCACGACGAGTGGGGCGCGGCCGAAGCCGCGGATCTTCTCGAGACGGACGGAGTGACGGCGGATCGAATCGACGCGGTCACACACTGCATTCGAGCGCACAGTATTCGGGCGAGCTCTCCGGAACCGGAGACGCTCGAGGCCAGACTGCTCTTCGATGCGGACAAGTTAGACGCTGCCGGAGCGCGCGGTATCGTTCGAATGGCCTGTATCGTCGGCGAGCGGTCGGGCAGAGCCGGTGAAAAGTACGCGGTCATCGACGATGCATCGGTGTCCGGAACGGATTCGTCTGACCGTCCCGACATCGCGCTCCTTCGGGAGTGGGCGCGGGAGCGTCTGAACGCGTTGTATACCGCGCCGGGACGGCGTCTGGGCGACTCACGACGACGGTTCATGGACGATTTCTTCGCACAGTTCGAGAGGGAAATCGGCGTCGAGGGAGAGCGGTAATCTGGACTTCGGCGAGTCTCGAGAGAGACGCCGATGGGGCTTCGAAGCGCCGTCAGTCGCCAGAATTCCCCTGTGAGCGATCTTCGATCCCGACACCACGCGCCGCCGTCGCCTTCACCGAGGCCACGATCGATCGCCCGGGCTCGAGTCCCAGCGTCTCGACGCTCCGCCGAGTGACCAGCGCGACGAGTTCGGTGTCGCTCCCGCCGTCGCCACCGTCCGCATTCTCGAGGCCGATCCCCACCCGAGCGACGGCGTCCC
>NZ_JAQIVI010000439.1 GCF_028618695.1 Natrinema soli
TGGCCGCCTACGGCTCCCGCGGTGGGATGCAGACGCTCGTGCTCCTCCCCGCCGGGAAGGTCGCCGCCGGCAAGATCGCCCAGGCGAGCCTCCACGGCGCGCGCATCCTCGAGGTCGACGGCAACTTCGACGCCTGTCTGGACATCGTTCAGGAACTCGCGGGGCAGGGCGAGGCCTACCTGCTGAACTCGCTGAATCCCTTCCGACTCGAGGGCCAGAAGACGATCGGCCTCGAGATCCTCGAGGGCTTCCTCGCCGATTACGACACCGTCCCGGACCGAATCGTCCTCCCGGTCGGCAACGCGGGTAACACGTCGGCGCTGTACAAGACGTTCCGCGAACTCGTCCACGCGGGCGAACTCGAGGAGGGCGAGGTCCCGAAACTGACCGGCGTCCAGGCCGAGGGTGCCGCGCCGATGGTCGAGGCGATCGAGAACGGGGCCGACGAAGTCCGGCGCTGGGACGACGTCGAGACGCGCGCGACCGCGATCCGGATCGGCAACCCGGTTAACGCGCCCAAGGCGCTGCC
>NZ_JAQIVI010000044.1 GCF_028618695.1 Natrinema soli
ACGAGCGGCTGGGCGCGTTGCTCGCGGATCGCGTTCGCGACGAGGGCGGCGTGACCTACGCGCCGGGAACGATCGTCGGCTCCGACGCCGTTATTGCTGCCGGCGCGTCCGTCCGCGGGACGATCGGCGGTGAAACGGAGGTGCAGTGACGATGTGCGGAATCGTCGGGTACGCGGGATCGGCCGACGGCGCCGACGCCGTCGATGTCATCCTCGACGGACTATCGCGCCTCGAGTATCGGGGGTACGACTCGGCCGGCCTCGCCGTCCCGACGCCGTCGATGACGATCCACAAGACCGAGGGCGAGCTGTCGGCGCTCGAGGACGCGGTTCCGAGGGCCGACCTCGAGGGTGCGGTGACTGGGATCGGGCACACGCGCTGGAGCACACACGGCCCGCCGTCCGACGAGAACGCCCACCCGCACAGCGACGAGGTGGGGCGCGTCGCCGTCGTTCACAACGGCATTATCGAGAACTACCAGCGGCTGCGCGACGATCTGGTCGACATAGGCGTCACGTTCCGGAGCGAGACCGACACCGAAGTCGTCCCACATCTGATTGGCCGCTATCTCGACCGGGGTGCGGAGCCCGAGGACGCGTTCCGGCTGGCGATTGGCCAGCTCGAGGGTAGTTACGCGATCGCCGCCGTCTTCGACGGTTCCGAGACGGTGTACGCCGCCCGACAGGACTCCCCGCTCGTCGTTGGCCTCAGCGAAACCGGCACGTTTCTCGCGAGCGATGTCCCCGCGTTCGTCGAACACACCGACCGCGTCCAGTACGTCGAAGACGGCGAGTTCGTTCGGCTGACCGCCGACGGTGCGGCCATCACCGACGCGGCGGGACACCCCGTCGACCGCGCGACGGAAACGGTGTCGTGGGATCCCGAAGACGCGGAGAAGAGTGGCTACGACCACTTCATGCTCAAGGAGATCAACGAGCAGCCGACGGCCCTGCGCCAGTGTCTCCGCGGCCGCATCGACGAACTCGACGGGACGGTCACGCTTGACGATCTCGCCGACCTCGACCACGACGGACCGATCCAGTTCGTCGCCTGCGGAACCTCCTACCACGCTGCGCTGTTCGGGGCGGAGCGGCTCCGGACGGCTGGCGTCCACGCACACGCGTATCTCGCCAGCGAGTACGCGAGCGAACGCGTCCCCGTCGACGAGGCGACCCTCGTCGTCGGCGTCACCCA
>NZ_JAQIVI010000440.1 GCF_028618695.1 Natrinema soli
CCGCGCACGGCGGACCGGCGAGCCGACGGCGCTGGTCTGTACCTCCGGGACGGCGGCCGCGAACTTCCATCCCGCGGTGATGGAGGCCGATCGGGCCCGCGTCCCGCTGCTGGTTCTGACGGCAGATCGACCGCCCGAACTGCACGATAGCGGGGCGAATCAGACCGTCGATCAGGTCAAACTCTACGGCGACGCGGTCCGCTGGTACGCGGAACTACCGGAACCCGATGCCGACGAACGGACGGTTCGGAGCCTCCGGACGACCGCCGCGCGAGCGCTCGCCGAAACGACCGGCGTCCCGCCAGGTCCCGTTCACCTCAACTGTCCGTTCCGAAAGCCCCTCGAGCCGATCGACGTGCCCGGTGACGTCCCCGAGTCGTTCGCCGAGACGCTGGCTGGAAACGGACGAGACGGGCCGTTCGTCGAAACGACCGGCGGGACGCGAGCGCTCGCGGATGACGATCACCGACGGCTGCTGCGGGCGCTCGAGGCGGCCGATCGGCCGCTGTTCGT
>NZ_JAQIVI010000441.1 GCF_028618695.1 Natrinema soli
GGACCGTCGGGCGCCGTGGTCGGACCGTCGGGTCGCTCGGTCGAGTGCTCGACATCGACGGACTCCTCGTCCGGCGTCTCGCTCGATGCGCCGGATCGGTCCTCGGGTCGCCGCGCCGTCTCCGGCCAGTCGGCGAACTCTCCCTCCGCCGAGGCGTCCGGTTCGGTGGTATCGGATCGCTCACTCGAGGGCCAGGGTTTGTCCGATTTCGAGGATGTATCCGAATCACCGGGTGGAGACTTCGACGGAGTACCGGGTGGAGACTCCGATGGAGTATCGGATGAAGAGTGGACGCCCGGAACGGCGTCCGTCCCCGGCGACGACTCCGCGGGGTCCGAAGCGTCCGAGGAGCGACCGGGCATCCAATCGCGAACCGTCTCCGCGGCGCGCGTCGTGACGCTGTCGGATTCGGTGGACGAGTCCGCCGTGCTGGAACCGTCGGCCGAATCGGCGACACCGGCGGATTCGACACCGGTGACGGACTCGGCCGATCCAGCGGTGGCGTCCCCGTCGAACGATTCAGCTGCGGCCGCGGTAGTCGGTGCGAACTGGAACTTGTTCCCACCGCAATCAGGACAGCCCGACAGCATCTCCTTGGAGCCGTCATCGAACGTCCGGCCGCAGTTCGTACACTGATGTGGCATTAGTTACGGGACACGAGCGCGCTGATGAGCGTTTCGTCCTTGTGGAGCGTCTCGATCTGGTTCGCCGGTCCGATCACCGTCAGCTTCGCTTCCGTCTCGTCGCTGCCCATGATCCGACCGAGTAACGACGAGTCGCGGGTCTCGGACTTGGGATAGGTCTCGATCTCGATCCCGTTGAACTCGTCGGGGCTGATCTCGGCCATCGTCACCTCGATGAGTCGGCTCTCCTCGTCGGGCGTCAACCCCTCCTCGAGGATGACGATGTTGCCGTCGTGGACGCCGTCCAAGATCATTCTGATCTTCTCCATCGTCGCCATGCCGTCCATGCGCTCGCCGCTGATCAGGTCGATCTGTACGCCGTCGGCCGGCTCCGAATCGTCTGCGTTGGTTGCTTTCGGCATCGATATCACCCGAAGTACTCCGCGATCTTCCCGTACACTTCGTCCATGTTCTCTCCTTCCTTCGCGGAGAGGGGAACGGTCGTGTGCTGGGGAAAGGCGTCCTCGATCCGCTTGACGCTCGATTCCTCGAGGTCGGTCTTGTTCGCGAAGATGAGCACCGGGAGATCACGGGATTCGATGATACCGATCAGCATCGTATTGACCTGCGTGATCGGATCCTCCGCGCTATCCAGGACGTAGATAACGCCGTCGACGTCCTCACGGAGCCAGTGCATCGCCTCGGCGACGCCCTCCGTCGCTTCGCGGGAGCGACGAATGGCGTCGTCTTCGTTCATCTCGTCGGTGAACTCCTCGTAATCGACCTTCGTCGTCACGCCGGGCGTGTCGACAATATCGATGGTCACCGTCTTCCCGTCCCGTTCGATCTCGACATTTTCCTTTCTACGGGCACGACGCGTCTCGTGAGGGACGTGACTCTCCGTACCGACCGCGTCACCGGTCCAGTCACGCGCGATACGGTTTGCGAGCGTCGTTTTGCCGGCGTTGGGCGGACCGTAGATACCGATTCGTTTGGGCTCCTGTTCCGAAAACAGGCGATCCGCAGCCCGAGAGATACTATCTTTGAGTTCTGTGAATAGTCCCATCTGTGGGGGCCTCCAGCACCGCGGGGTGCATCTGCGCGTACTACTGAGCGAACTCACTTAAGCCTACGTCAGACGTGTTGACAATTCGATCGAACGGAGTGTCGGAATTCGGGATGGAATAAAACTCGAGCTTCGAGTAGATTAGAATCGCTCGGGTTATCGAATCGACGACAGGATTACTGCCGAACCGATAGGAGTACTGATCGGAAATCTACGATTTCGATCTCAGATGACGAACGGAACCGGGAAATTGATTGTAGGGGGATAACACACCACAACTAACGATTTGTGCCCCCCACCCCTTCGTTTCGAGTGGAGATCAACGAGGGGACGTCTCAACGATCAGTGGAGTTACCGGTCTACTGCCCTCCTTATTCGACTCGAGATGGATCATTGAGGGCAGAGACGGTCGAATCGACTCATCAGGAGCGTTCTAGTAACAAAGACTGGAGTCTAGTAGTCTATACAGCTTCAAGAAAAGATTCTAGTTAGCCCTAGCAATGCAAACAGACAACCTAGTAATATAGTTTTGTCTGCTAGTTCTACGGGTGCATTTTCTGTGCCACCCACATAAAACTTCGCTTGATACAACTCGGTTTCACCCCCCACCCCTCCTTCTGGCAGTTCCACCCGAAACGAAGGGGTGGGGGGTTGGCCGGGCTGGTAAGACATATGATATCAATCCACACAGTAGATCAATCTACACTCTCTCGATCTCACATATCCCACGTTATATTAATATCCCACGTTATATTAATCACATATACCCTCTCATAGACACTCTTCAAAATCACTCGAATAGACGGATCCCCTCCTCCGAAAGTGCGACGTACGCATACGCAAACAAAATACAACAGCGAGCCGCACTTTCGACGATCCGATCGATCGAGCCGACTGCTGATCTCGCGGAGCTGCTAGTCAGTCATCTCTTCGGACGATTCACGGCTCGATCGTCCACAGCCGCAGTCGATGTCCCGGCACGGGGCGAGGGGAAAGGAAGAATTTATTAGCGTGGTTTCCCTCTGTTTCGTTTGCATCAACTGGACCCGAACCGAGAAACTGAAACAGTGAATCCTCCCACGGAGGCCATAACACGATGATATTCCTGCTTCCCGGTTCGACACTCCACACGAAATAAGGGGGTTTGTATACGACGGATGTCAGACGACAACTCAGAGATCGACGGGTCAGACGAGGTCGAGATCGACGGAACGAGCGGATTCTCGACGAATTTCGAGAAGACGGACCTCGATAACGAGGAGTCGAACCAGGGGTTGTTCGACGATCTTCTCAGCGGCGAACCCATCTTCGAGAACAAGGAAGTCCTCCGTCCGTCCTATACCCCACACGAACTGCCCCACCGGAGCGACCAGATCAACAAGATGGCGACGATCCTCGTCGCCGCACTCAGGGGCGAAACGCCGTCGAACATCCTCATCTACGGGAAGACCGGGACCGGCAAAACCGCCAGCGCAAAATTCGTCAGCAAGGAGCTCGAGAGCACCTCGCAGAAGTACAGCGTCCCGTGTGACGTCGAGTACATCAACTGCGAGGTCACCGATACGCAGTATCGCGTACTCGCACAGCTCGCGAACAAGTTCATCGAAAAGAACGAAGAGCGGATCGACGCTCGGGTCGCGGATCTCGAATCGCTGCTCGAGGCCCTCGATGAGTACGAGGCCGATCTGGAGGCCCGCGAACGTGAGGCGGCCGAGTCGACCGATCTGGCAGACGATCAGACGGCGTCCGATCCGTTCGATTTCGTCTCTGACGACCCGCCGGAATCGATTTCTGACGATTCATCTGGAGATGATAGTAGCCTCGAGTCGGGCGGTTCTCCACCCGAAAGGAAGGGGTCTTCGGATCCCGCCGACCGCTCGAGTCCCACCGACGAAACCGATCAGGGAGCCGGGGACGACACCGATCGGACAGACGGCGACAGCACTGATCGGAGAGCCGGCGACGGCACCGGCGACGCGTCGGCTGGCGATTCGTCGACGCACCCATCGGACCATCCCCTCGAGTCGACGTCGTTCGAGGACCGCGAGGCTATCGAAGCCGAAATCGACGAACTCGAGGCGGACAAGGAGTCCTTCGAGGAGGTTCCGATGACCGGCTGGCCGACCGACCGGGTCTACAGCGTCTTCTTCGACGCGGTCGACTACGACGAGCGGGTCGTCGTCATCATGCTCGACGAGATCGACAAACTCGTCGAGAAGAGCGGCGACGATACGCTCTACAACCTCTCGCGGATGAACTCCGAACTCGAGAACTCGCGGGTGTCGATCATCGGTATTTCGAACGACCTCAAGTTCACCGACTTCCTCGATCCGCGGGTCAAATCCTCCCTGGGCGAGGAGGAGATCGTTTTCCCGCCGTACGACGCGAATCAGCTGCGGGATATCCTGGAACACCGTTCCGACGTCGCGTTCCAGGGGGGCGCGCTTTCCGACGACGTCATCCCGCTGTGTGCGGCCTTCGCCGCACAGGAACACGGCGACGCGCGCCGCGCGCTCGACTTGCTTCGAACGGCGGGCGAATTGGCCGAGCGATCCCAGGCCGAGACGATCGTGGAGGATCACGTCCGGCAGGCCCAGGACAAGATCGAACTCGATCGCGTCGTCGAGGTCGTCCGCACGCTCCCCACGCAGAGCAAGCTCGTGCTCTTCTCGATCATCCTGCTCGAGAAAAACGGCGTTCATAGCATCAACACGGGCGAGGTGTTCAATATCTACAAGCGCCTCTGCGAGGAGATCGACGCGGACGTCCTGACCCAGCGTCGGGTGACGGACCTCATCAGCGAACTCGACATGCTCGGCATCGTCAACGCCGTCGTCGTCTCGAAGGGTCGGTACGGCCGGACGAAGGAGATCAGTCTCTCCGTTCCACTCGAAGAGACGGAGGCCGTGTTGCTTTCCGACTCCCGATTGAGCGATATCGACGACATTCAGCCGTTCGTTCAGGCCCGGTTCGAGAACTGAGCGAACGATCGCCCGCGGTCACTGCAATCGGTTTCTCCCTCAGCCGATCGACCGATTTCCGTTCGAACGAGTGCTGGCATCGTCACGGGTGGCTCACATCGGTGGGAAGTCACCGGCAGTATTCTTTCCCCCTCTGTTTCAACTCGAGAGACGGCGAAACGCAACTTGAGGCTGCAAAGCAGATCGGAGTCGAGATCCGGACTCGAGTTCGAAGACCAAACTGAACGAACTGAAGAGCGAGAGTCAGGACTGATACCGGCCGGCGGCCAGTGCGATACCAGCACCGGCGGCCCCGGCAAGTCCAGCGTTCGGGCCGAGGCCTGCTGCGTCGGGGCTGCCGGACGGTGTC
>NZ_JAQIVI010000442.1 GCF_028618695.1 Natrinema soli
CGACCGAGCACCCGGCGGCGTTCGGCGACGACGAACGCGCGTGGCTCGCGACGATCGGTCGGCAGGTCGGCTACGCGATCGCCGCCATCCGCCGACGGAACCTCCTGCTGTCCGACCGGGTGACCGAACTCGAGGTCGTCTGCCGCGACGGCCGATCGTTCTTCGTCGACGTTTCGCGCCGACTCGACTGCCGGTTCGAACTCGACTCGCTGGTCCCGATCGACGAGTCGACGCAGCTCTACTACGTCCGTCTCGAGGGCGCGTCGCCGGCCGACGTCTTCGGCCTCGCCGACGACGAGCCCGGGATCGAGGACTGTCGGCTGGTCGAGACCGACGAGGACGGTTGGCGCATCGAACTGGTCGTCGACGGTTCCTGTCCCATCGTGACGCTCACGGAGTACGGCGTGACGGTTCACGAAGCGGTCTTCGAGGGCGGAACGGCGACGATCACCGGCGACTGTGCCATCGACGCGGACATTCGGACCATCGTTGACGGCCTCCGATCCGCGTTCCCGGACTCCGAACTGGTCGGAAAACGCGAGACCGAGCGAGCCGTCCAGACCGCCCGCGAGTTCCGAGAGGGTCTCGAGGACCGACTGACGGACCGACAGGAAGCCGCGCTCCGGGCGGCGTATTTCGGCGGCTACTACGACTGGCCCCGGGAGAGCACGGCCGAGGAAGTCGCGGACGCGATGGGCGTCTCCTCGCCGACGCTGCACAACCACCTGCGGAAGGGCCAACACGAGTTGCTTCGGACGTTCTTCGACGACCCGGACGAGTAGTCACGGCGTCGCGAGGGATCGTCACCTGATCGGATCGGGGCTACGTCTCTAGAGGCGGTATTCTATCCGCCCTCGAACAATCCGTATAAAACGCCACTTCGAGGGAGATCAGTTCGTTGCGCTCTCGATTTGTCCCGTTCGAACGAGCGACGACCGATTATCAGGTCCTAATATAGTCATTATATACTAGATTACTTTCTGCGTATCGGGTCGATTTTGCACAACTAGAGGCCGTCTTTACTATGCTAGTTAGAGATTGATTGGATGTACCATGTCACAGGACAATGCCGATCTCGAGGCGCGACTCGAAGAACAGGAGGCGTTCGAACCTCCCGAGTCGTTCGTCGAGCAGGCAAACGTCACTGATCAGGGGATACACGAGGAGTTCGAGGAGAACTGGCCGGAGTGTTGGGAGCGTGCCGCCGACCTCCTCTCGTGGGACGAGGAGTACGATACGGTTCTCGAGGACGGGAACGCCCCGTTCTACGAGTGGTTCACCGGCGGTGAACTCAACGCGTCGTACAACTGCCTCGACCGACACGTCGAGGAGGGGCGGGGCGACAGCGTCGCCATCGAGTGGGAAGGCGAACTCGGCGAGACGCGCACCTACACCTACGACGAGCTGCTCGACGAGGTTGAGGACTTCGCGGCGACGCTGCGAGACCTCGGCGTCGAGGAGGACGACATCGTCACGCTGTACATGCCGATGGTTCCGGAGCTGCCGATCGCCATGCTGGCGTGTGCCCGCATCGGTGCACCGCACAGCGTGGTCTTCGCCGGCTTCTCGGCCGACGCGCTGGCCACCCGGATGAACTCGGCCGACAGCGAGTACCTCGTCACCTGCGACGGCTACTACCGTCGCGGCGACGCGCTCGATCACATCTCGAAGACCAACGAGGGTCTCGAAGGCGTCGAACACGAGGTCTCAGACGTCGTGGTCGTCGACCGACTCGGTGACGATCTCGATCACGAGCTCGGGGACAACCAGCACGACTACGACGAACTCGTGGCCGACCACGAGGGGTCGACGGTCGAGCCGGTCCCGCGCGACGCCGAGGACATGCTGTTCCTTATGTACACGTCGGGGACGACCGGCCAACCGAAGGGGGTCAAACACACCACCGGCGGCTACCTCGCGTACACCGCCTGGACGAGCCACGCGGTACTGGACATCGAGGCCGACGACACCTACTGGTGCTCGGCCGACATCGGGTGGATTACCGGCCACTCCTACATCGTCTACGGACCGATGGCGCTCGGCACGACGAGCGTGATGTACGAGGGGACGCCGGACTACCCCGACAAGGACCGGCTGTGGGAGATCGTCGAGAAGAACGGGGTCGACATCTTCTACACCGCGCCGACGGCCATCCGCGCGTTCATGAAGTGGGGCTCCGAGTACACGGAGAACCACGACATCTCGAGCCTGCGCTTGCTCGGCACCGTCGGAGAACCGATCAACCCGCGTGCGTGGAAGTGGTACTACAAGCACATCGGCGACGAGGAGTGCCCGATCGTCGACACCTGGTGGCAGACGGAAACCGGGGGGATGATGATCACGACGCTGCCGGGGGTCAACACCATGAAACCCGGCTCGGCGGGGCCGCCGCTGCCGGGCATCGACGCCCGCGTCGTCGACACCCAGGGCGAGGAAGTCGACGCCGGACAGGCCGGCTACGTGACGGTCAACAACCCCTGGCCCGGCATGCTTCGCACGCTGTACGACAACGACGAGCGGTTCCTCGAGGAGTACTGGGAGGAGTACTCCGACGAGGAGGCCGACGAATGGGTCTACTTCCCCGAGGACGGGGCGAAGATAGACGACGACGACTACATCACCATCCTCGGCCGGGTCGACGACGTGATTAACGTCTCCGGCCACCGGCTGGGGACGATGGAGATCGAGTCGGCCGTCGTGGGCGTCGAAGGGGTCGCCGAAGCCGCCGTCGTCGGCGGCGACCACGAGGTCAAAGGCGAGGCCGTCTACGTCTACGCCATCCCCGAAGACGGGTACGAGGACCGGCACGACGAACTCGAGGAGAAGGCCATGGCGGCCGTCCTCGACTCGATCGGACCGATCGCCAAGCCCGAAGAGATCGTCTTCACGCACGAACTGCCCAAGACGCGCTCGGGCAAGATCATGCGCCGTCTGCTCGAGGACATCGCGAGCGGGAACGATCTCGGAAACACCTCGACGCTGCGCAACCCGGACGTCGTCGACGACATCGCGGCACAGGTCGAAACGGACTGAAGCGGTCCGTTGAGAACTATATCTTCGAGATGATGAAAACAAAGACACGAACCGAAACACGATACACGAAACCATGTCAGACAAAAACAGACACGATATGAGCGACGATACCCACGAGATAGCGACCGACGGTGGGATGAGCGACGTCGAGCGCGAACGGCAGATCGACTACATGGACGTCGAGATCAACCTGTTGAAGCCGGCGACTCCGTTCATGCGGGATCACCTGAAGATCATCTGGATCGGCTTCGGCATCTGGGTGCTGACGACGTTCGCACCGATCACGGCGACGCGTCTCGCACCCGATCTGATGACGTCCCAGATGCCGCTGATCGGATTCCCGTTGCACTACTTCTTGCTCGCGGTCGTCGGGCCGGGGGCGGCGCTCGTTCTCTCGGTGTGGTACGCGCGCAAGCGCGATCAGATCGACGAGAAGTACGGGATCGAACAGGGCGTTGCCGAACCGGAAACGACCGACACCGACTCCGTCCCGGACGACGCGGCCGCGACTGACGGAGGTATCGACGAATGATCGACGGCGCACCGATGCTGGCGGATCTCGCGATCGGAGCGATGGAGACGATGCCGTTGCAGTCGAGCGAAGCACTGCTTCCGGAGGACCTGAACGTCTCGTTCAAACTGCTCCCGGCGATCATCGTCATCGGGATGATGGGTCTGTTCATCGTCGCCGGCTTCATGTTTCAGGTCGCCGACACGGACGACATGTGGGTCGCCGGCCGGTCGATCGGAAACATCGAGAACGGGATGGCCATCGGGGCCAACTGGATGTCGGCTGCGACGTACCTCGGAGTGGCCGCGACCGTCGCGATTTCAGGGGTCTACGGCCTGGCGTACGTCATCGGCTGGACGACGGGCTACTTCATCCTGCTGATCTTCATGGCCGCCCAGATGCGGCGGTTCGGGAAGTACACCGCGCCGGACTTCGTCGGCGATCGCTTCAACTCCGACGCCGCGCGCGCCCTCGCGGCGCTCACCACGTTCCTGATCGGCTTCGTCTACGCGCTCGGTCAGGCTCGCGGAATGGGACTCGTCGGACTGTACATCCTCGGCGACTGGTCGGTGATCACCGGCGGCGCGCTGTCCGCCTACCAGACGATGATGGTGATCTTCATGGTCATCACCGTCGGCTACCTCTCGCTGTCGGGGATGCTCGGCGCGACCAAGAACATGGTCCTGCAGTACGTCATCCTCATCGTCGCGTTCCTGCTCGGGCTGGTCGTGACCGGCTGGTCCGGCGGCTTCACGACGGTGCTTCCGCAACTCGAGTACGGGATGATGATAGATTCCCTCGGAAGCGAGTTCTCCGCCCCGTTCGCGGGCGGCAGCTACTACCTGTGGGTCGCGACCTGTTTCAGCCTGGTCTTCGGGACCTGTGGACTACCCCACGTGCTGGTCAGATTCTACACGGTCAAGAACGAGCGAGTCGCCCGCTGGTCGTGCACCTGGGGGCTGTTCTTCATCTCGCTGCTGTACCTCAGCGCGCCCGCCTTCGCCGCTGTCGGGACCGCGCTGTACGGCGAGGAGGTCGGTGCCGTCTACGGCGATCCCGGCATGACCAGCGCGGCCGGTGACGTTCTCGTCGTGTTGGCCGCACAGCTCGCGGGCCTGCCGTCGTGGTTCGTCGGCTTCGTCG
>NZ_JAQIVI010000443.1 GCF_028618695.1 Natrinema soli
GACGTCGCCACCGCGCGGACTGCCATGACGCTGGCCGCGCTCGAGGGCCGCGAGACGGTCATCGAGCCCGATATCCACGAAGCCGCGACGTACGCGCTCCCCCACCGCCTCCGGAGCACCCCCTTCGAGGACGAACCGGAGCTCGACGACCTGCTCGAGGACCGGTTCGACGAGGAGTCGCCGGACGAGGGCGACGGAGCGGGAAACGAATCAGACGGAAGTGACGTGGACGACGGTGATGGGACCGACGACGGCGACGATCCGGAACCCGGAACCGAACCGGGAGACGGAGACGAGCGCGGCGATCGCGAGTCGGACGGAGACGACGGATCCGGCAGTGGCGACGGCGGTGCGGACGGCGACGGCTCGAGTGACGACAACGATCCCGAATCCGACGGTGACGACGGCGAGGACTCCGGACCCGACCAACGACCGGCGGGCGGCGACCAGCCGGCATCGCCGAATCGCTCGTCCGCTGATACGGGTGATAGCAGTTCGGACGACGACTCGAGTGAGCGCGACTCGGAAGGGGACGAGTCGTCCGATGACGGTGACGAGGACGAAACCGCTCAGCCGCTCGTTCCCGGCCAGCAGCGCGTGGGGATCGGCGAGGCGCGGGCACCGGACCTCGAGACGCCGACCACCGAGAGAAATGAAAGCGCGGCCGTGAGCACCACGGGAACGCGGGCGAGCACGGCACCGAGCACGGACAACCGGGGCGCTCGAGTCCGTACCGAACCCGCGTCCGGT
>NZ_JAQIVI010000444.1 GCF_028618695.1 Natrinema soli
GGTCGGCGACGCCGGTGAGCGCCCGAAGGTCGTCGGCGGGGCCGCTGCCCAGTTCGTGGACGCGCGGGTAGACGAGAACGGGCGTCGTTTCCTCGTACTCGAATCGGCGCTCGACGAGGCCGACGACGTCGCTGACGACGATCGACAGCGGACCGACCCGGTGGCGCCCCCGCGCCTCGAGTCCCACGTCGTAGGTGACCGTCTCGTCGCCGTCGAGAGTCGTCTCGGCGACGGGTTCCGCGGTCGACGAGAGGCCGTCACCGACGGTGTCGCGGACGGTTGCGGCGATCGGGCCGCCGGTCTCGATCGCGACCTCGACCCGTCGCTGCTCGCCGATGAACCCCTCGCTGATGGACTGGCGGTCGATGCGCGGTCGGTCGGTTCGGATGATCTTGACGAGGCCGGCGAGCAGGATGACGACCAGCGGGACGACGATCGCGTTCAGCGCGCGAGGACCGAACCCCCAGCTCAGCGCGACGGCCACGACGACGGCCACGACCACGGTCCAACCGCGGAGCGTCAATCGCAGTCGACGTGGGCGTCTCATTCGACGGGGACGCGCTCGAGTGCGTCCTCGACGACCGCGTCGCCGGTGCGGTCGCGACCGTCCGTCTTGATCCGGTGGCTCATGACGACGGGGGCCTCGACCTGCACGTCGTCGGGAGTCACGTACTCCCGACCGTTCGTGACGGCCCGGGCCTGCGCCGCCCGGAGCAACGAGATCGTCCCGCG
>NZ_JAQIVI010000445.1 GCF_028618695.1 Natrinema soli
CGCCGTGATCCGCGCTCTGGACGTTCCAGACGATCCGCGTGAGCCGGTCGATGCTGCTGGTCGTCCGCTCGCCGACGTCGACGACCGCCGCGTCAGTCGTCACGACCGAGCCGCCGACCACCGGATCTCCCTCGCGTTTCGTCACCGGGAGCGACTCCCCGGTGACGACGGCCTCGTCGACCGCGCACTCGCCCTCGGCCAGCCGTCCGTCGACGGGAACCCGCTCCCCCTCGCGGACGAGCACCCGATCGCCGGACTCGAGGTCGGCGACGGGAATTTCGG
Organism: Natrinema soli; assembly: GCF_028618695.1. Next base: position 283 of record NZ_JAQIVI010000445.1, read on the forward strand.
TCGTCGAGCCGTCCGACGCGTACAGCCGGGCCGTGTCGACCTGCGAGACGGTGAGGTCGGTCAGTCGGTCCGTCGCGCGGCGCTTGACCGTCGCCTCGTAGTAGGTCGCGCCCATCACGATCGAGGCGACGACGATCGTCAGATCGAAGTAGAGGTCGTTGTGCCCGAGTCCGGAGACGACGACGCTGTAGACGTACGCGCTGCAGATCGTCAGCGCCGCGAGCAGGTCCGTGGTCGGCCGCCGGAGTTTGAGACTGACGTACGCGCCCCGCAGGAGCGGTCCGCCGGTCAGGTAGAGGATCGCGGCCGTCATCACCAGAAACAGGGGCATATACATCGGGCCGCTAAAGCCGGTGAAGGCGTCGTCGAACTGCGAGATTGCGCCCCAGTCGGTGAAGTCGGTCAGAAACATCGGATAGAGGACGGCCAGAAACGGCAACAGGAGGAAGGAGCCGAAGACGACGCCGACCACGTACCGCATCTCGAGCATGTCGTCCGCGCGGCGCTTCCGGAGGCCGGACATCTCCCGCGAGCGCCGGGTCCCGCCGGTCTCGTCGTCGGCGGTCG
>NZ_JAQIVI010000446.1 GCF_028618695.1 Natrinema soli
GCCGCGAGCGAGGCGCTGCACGTCGCTCGACACGGCGACGCGCGCGAGCGGCTCTGGGAGAACGTCGCCCACCTTCGCGACGGCCTCGGATCGATGGGGTTCGAGGTTCGGGGCGACTCCCAGATCCTCCCGGTGGTCGTCGGCGACCGCACGGACGCGATGGCCCTCGCCGAGGGGATCCGCGAACATGACGTCGTCGCGCCGGCGATACGGCCGCCCACGGTCCCGGTGGGAACCAGTCGTATCCGCGTCGTTCCGATGGCCACGCACGATCGGAACGATATCGTCGACTGTCTCGAGGCGTTCCGCGCGGCGGGCGAGGAGGTTGGGCTGCTGTGACCGCGACGAAGCCGATCGCCGTCGTCGGGACCGGGACGGGCGTCGGGAAGACGGTTATCACGGCGGGACTCACACGCCTGCTCCGTGAGGCGGGACACGATGCGCGGGCCATCAAACCCGCCCAGACCGGCCACCCGCCGGATGACGACGCGGGGTTCGTCGCCGCGGCCTGTGGGGATCCCGAGGCCGCGACCTGTCCCCGCTATCTCGAACCGGCGCTGGCACCAAGAGTCGCCGCCGACGTCGCCGACGAGGAACTCGAGTACGAGACGATCCGAGCGGCGTGCGAGCGCGAGATCGAGGCGACGTCGGTCCCGGTCGTCGAAGGAATCGGCGGCCTGCGGGTTCCGCTGGCCGGTGATCGGGAGGTGATCGATCTGGTCGCCGACCTCGAGGCCGCGGCGGTCGTCGTCACGCGCTCGGGGCTCGGGACCCTGAACCACACCGCGCTCTCGATCGACGCCCTCGGGGCCCGCGGCATCGACGTCTGCGGCGTTATCGTCAACGAATACGCCGGCGAGACGCCGGCGGAACGGACGAATCCCGCCGAACTCGAGCGGATGACCGGCTATCCGGTAGAGACGGTCCCGCCGCTCGGCGCGGATGCGAGCGACGGCGGTAGCGATCCGGGCACCCTCGCTGCCGGCGTCGGCGATGCACTGTCACCGGCGTTTCGCGATCGGCTCCCGGTAGAAGACCACTGATCGAACCGTGCGCTCAGGCCGACGGTGCCGGTCGCTCCTCGTTGGCCGTCGTTGACTCGTAGTCGGACGAAATATCAGTGCTCGCCGCGTCGAGTTCGATCAGAGAGGAGACCACTTCGGATTTTCGGTGCTCCACCTCGAGATGGACCCGGAGACCGGTTTTGTCGTCGTACGTTTCCGCACAGAGCGGGCAGCTATGTGGTTTTGTCACTCGTGGGTCACCGTGAGGAACTCTCATCGTTCACCACCGTAATAGTGTTGATCAATCTATGTATAGATATATTCCCGGTGAATAAAACCGGCTCATCAGTAGTCGCCGTGCTGTCTTCCGTGCTACAAGACTACTTCCGTGCGTCAGAACCGGCGCTGCGGATGAGCGTCGAGAGACGAGCCCCGCTCAGAAGAAGTCATTCAATCCCGACTGATCGTCGTCCGGTTCGTCGTCCGCTGACGCGGTATCCGATGTCGACTCGGTGTCGGCCCCGTCGTCCGACTCCGTCGCTGCGAGCGCCCGTTGCTCGTTCGACTCGTCGCCGTCGTCTCCGGCCTCGGTATCGGCAGTGGACACAGTACTCTCATCACTCGAGCGCTCGGCCTCGAAGAAGGCGTTCCCCGAGTGTTCGACCGCCGCGTCGGCTTTCAGCTCCGCGGCGTCCGCCACGATCGACTGGACCTTGTTGGTGTCCTTCCCGCTGCCGGTGACGAACGAGACCTCCGATTCGTCGAGATCGTAGGCCGCCGCCATCCGAACGGTCAGATCGCGGTTCTTGCAGTGGTGGGTCATCGCCGAGAGGAAGGGAAGGACTTCCCGGCGGACCGTCGCGACGCTCGCGCCCTCCCGTTCGGCGATGCGTTCGGCGATCGAATCGCGGGTGTTCCGCGTTCCCTTGGTTCGACCGAGTTTCGACCAGTAGCTCGGCGGGCCGTATCGGGTCCATCCGCCTTTGTCGCCGCGCCGCGAGGCGGCGACGCCCGCGGTCATGTTGTCGGTCGCGTAGCGCCAGTAGGAGTAATCCTGCGTCGCGCGCACCCGACCGAGCCACCGGTCGGCGTTCGAGAGGAATCCGTAGGCGTCGGCCAGTTCCGCACCCTCGTAGTCCTTCGGAACGTTGTCCTCGATCCAGTTGAGCAGTTCGTCGGGCGTCTCGTCAACGTCGTAGGAGGCTCGCAGCGCGCCCTCGGCGTCTCTCTCCTTGATGAGTTCGTCGAGGAAGTCGAAGATGCCCTCGGTGGTGTCGCGCTCGCTCGTGACGACGTCGTCGACGGTCAGTCGCTCGGCCTCCTCGGCGACCGCCTGCAGGTCGTTGACCGCCGAGCGAAGGTCGCCGCTCGTCGACTCGGCGATCTTCTCGAGGGCCTCCTCCTCGAATTCGACGTCCTCGCGGCGACAGATATCCCGCAGGACGGGGACGATCGAGCGCTTCGAGACGTCCCGGAACTCGATCGTCTCGCAGGCGTTGCGCAGCGACTGGCTCATGTCGTAGAACTCGTTGGCCACGAGGACGATCGGCTGGTTCGCGTCCTTGACGACGCGCGTGACCTCTCGAGAACCGCCGTAGTCGGCGTTGCCGTGAAAGTTGTCGGCCTCGTCGAGGATGACGAGCCGTCGACCCGCCTCGCCGGCGGTGAGCGTCCCGCTTTTGGCGGCCTCGCCGGCGATCTTCTCGATGACGTCGGCTCCCCGGCTGTCGCTGGCGTTGAGTTCCATGACGGGCCAGCCCATATCGGCGGCCAGCGCGTGGGCGGCGGAGGTCTTCCCGACGCCCGGGCTGCCGTGGACGATCACCGACTTGCGGTGGTCGTCCCAGCTCTCGGCCCACTCCTCGAGTTTGTCGCGGGCCTTGTTGTTGCCGCGTACCTCCGACAGCGTCGTCGGGCGGTACGTCTCGGTCCAGTCGGTCATTGGTGACTGGTTGGTGCGAGTCGCGTTTAGTGGTTGCGGAGCGTCACTCCTCGTCGCGCGGCTTCAGCCCCTTCCGTAAACGAGCACGGAGCGGGTGGCCGCATCGTCCGCTGATTCGACCCGAACGGGAAACTCGTGATCGTTGGCGATGACGGGCGTTTCGTACCCCGTCGAGAGGACCGTCCGCTCGCCGGCATCGAGCGACACCGACTGCCGTTCGACCAGTTCCGCGCTGTTACCAACGCGGAGTTCGAGTTCCTGCCTGCCGGCGGCCCCACCGGTGTTTTCGACCGTCACGCTCACCTCGAGGAACTCGCCGGAGTCGATGGGCGCGTTCGTCTCGAGCGGGCCGATCGCGAACGTCGCGTCGCCGCTGTCGCTGTCATCGCCGCTACTATCGTTGCCGCCGTCGGGCTCGATTTCGCTGAGGCACTCGCTGGCGCGCGGGTTCTCGTGCGTTGCGGACACTCGCTGGTAGTCCGATTTTCGCGTCGTCAGCGACGAGAGGACGGTGCCGGTACTGCCGTAGTCAGGCACTTCGACGGTGATCTCGTCGGCGCCCGCGCGCACGTTCGATCCGTCCGCAATTTCGAAGACGACCGTTCCCGAGAACGGGGCGGCGACGTCCTCGCCGAAGGTGATGCCGTCCTCGAGAATGGTGTCGCCGAAGAGGCCATCGTCGGCGTAGAATCCCGTGCTCGCGTAGGCGACGTCGCCGGCTTCGAACGTGCCGGAAACCGTCGCTCGAGAGCAGGAGTCGAACGTCACACTCCGTTTCGTCTCTCCGTTCGAGTCGTCGGTCTCCGTGTCGGAGTCGTCGTCCGAATTCTCGTCTCCCGTGTCCGTCTCGCCGTCCGAACTATCGTTCTCCGCGCCGCTGTCATCTGCCGAACCGTTGGTGCCTCCCTCGGTCCCGTTCGTCTCCGAGTCAGTCCCGGAATCCAGACGGTCGGAGCCGTCGTTCGTTCCGTTCCCGCCGTCCGTTTCGTTGCCGTTCACGTTGAGACAGCCTGCCAGTCCAACTCCGAGTCCCGCGGAGACGAGTAGCGTTCGGCGGTCCATATCTGGACCAGTCCGTCCTGCACCATAAAATGTATGAAATATGTTATGTTCGATTACAGTCATCGATCCGGACGTGATGGTTCGGATTGACATTTAGTCAGGTCAGGACGAAAACCGTGACCGAGTGGTCACACGAATCGTTATAACGGTTCCCCGACGCAACTTCGACCGTCCTGCGGATGCGCCGAAACCGACTGACAGCAGCCCGTATCAGCTCGAGGACTCCTCGGTCTCCGGGGCGGCTTCACTGACGGTCACGCTCGAGACGCGGGTTCCCTCGACGTCGTCGACCGTCATCTCGTAGCCGTCGGCCCGTATCACGTCGTCGACTTCGGGCGGGCGGCCGAGGCGGCTTAACACTAGTCCGCCGATGGTATCGAACGCATCGCTTTCGAACGTCGTTTCGAGGGTCTCGTTCACCGCCGCCAGCGGGACGCCGCCGTCCATCTCGTAGCGGCCGTCGGCGAGTTCCTCGATCGAGGGCTCCATCGACGCCACGTCGAACTCGTCTTGAATCTCGCCGACGACCTCCTCGATAACGTCTTCGATCGTCAGGATCCCCTCGAAGGCACCCCACTCGTCGATGACGACCGCCAACTGGACGTTTTGCCGGCGGAAATCCGCGAGTACCTCGTCGATACGGCGCGTTTCGGGGACGATGAGGACCTCTCGAGCGAGGTCGCGCGCGGTCGGTTCGTCGGTCGATTCCTCGTCCGACTGGCCATCGTTTCCGTCCGCAGCCTCGATCGCTTTGAGCACGTCTTTCGCGTGAACGAAGCCGATGACCGGCTCGTCGGTCGTCTCGTCGACGACGGGGTATCGGGTGTAGTTCCCGCTCGCGGCGACGCCCCGGAGTTCCGAGAGGGGCATCCCGGCGCGGACGGTGACGACGTCCGGCCGAGGTACCATCACTTCGCGGGCGATCGTGTCGCCCAGATCGAAGACGGCCTCGATCATCTCGACCTCGTTCGTGTCGACGGCTCCCTGGTCTCCCGACTGCGAGACGATGCGCATGATCTCCTCCGGCGTGTGGCTCTCGTCGCGCTCGGAGGCCGGCGCGACGCCGATGAGTCGCGTGAAGAAGTTCGCCGTCCCGTTGAACACGATGATTCCGGGGATGAAGATGTAGTAGAAGAACTTCATCGGCGCGGCGACGAGCAGCGCGATCCGCTCGGCGTCAGCGATGGCGAGCGTCTTCGGCGCGAGCTCACCGAAGACGACGTGCAGAAAGGTGATGACGCTGAATCCGATCGCGATGGAAACCAGATGAAGCGTGCCACCGGGAAGCACCGGCCCCAGTACGGGCTCGAGCAGCGAGGCGACGGCCGGTTCGCCGACCCACCCCAGTCCCAGCGAGGCGATCGTGATCCCCAACTGGGTGGTCGCGAGGTAGTCGTCCAGGTTTTCCTCGGCCTCCTGGACGAGCTTCGCCGACGAGCGTCCTTCTTCGACGAGCGTCTCGATCTGGGTCGGCCGGATTCGGACGTACGCGAACTCCGCGGCGACGAAAAAGCCGTTCAGAAAGACCAGGAAGAGAGCGAAGAGGAGCCGCCCGAACGAGAACGCGAGATCCACCGCTACCATCGGTTCCACCCCGGCGGCTGTGAGCGACGCCGTGCGGTCGCTATCGCCTCGAGTCCGATCTGCGCCCGACTACCAATCTGCGCCCGACTACCGATTCGATGGATCCCCACCGTCGATCCGACGGGACGGCGACCATCGCTCGGCGGCGAGGACGAGACGGCAGTCCCGTCGCCGGTGAATACGACCATACAGTCAGTTAGCACACGAGTTACAAAACCGTGGCGCTGGCGATCGGCGAGAGCGCGCGATCCACAGCCCGCTCGAGCGGTTTTCGGCGACCGTTCGACTGTCCCGACGCTGGCCAGCAGTCGGATCCGCTCGCCGGTCGGGTCCCGGAGCCGATAACTGCCCGGAACTCGAACACGGCCCATGAACGTCGCGATCGTCACCGTCGGCGACGAGATTCTCGCGGGATCGACGACCAACACCAACGCGTCGTGGCTGGCCGAGCGGATCACCGAGCGCGGCAGCACCGTTACGCGGATCCTGACGATCCCCGACGACCGCGAGCTGATCGCCGACTACGTCGCCCGGTGGAGCGACGAGTTCGACGCCGTGATCGTCACCGGCGGCATCGGCGGGACGCCCGACGACGTGACCGTCGAAGCCGTCGCCGACGGCCTCGAGCGGGAGTTCGTCGTCCACGGCGAGATCAGGGAGCGGCTGGTCGAGAAAGCGGCCGCGTTTCGGGACGAAAATCCGGAGATGGTCGAGGAGTACGATCTCCAGCTCGACATCGACGCCGCAGCTTCGATTCCCGAGGGCGCGACGCCGATCGTCGTCGACGAGGGGTGGGCTCCCGGCTGCATCGTCGAGAACGTCTACGTCTTCGCCGGCATTCCCGACGAGATGAACGCGATGTTCGAGGCGGTCGCCGACGAGTTTCAGGGCGATGCCATCGCTCAGACCATCTACACGCCGGCACCCGAGGGATCGCTCCACGAGGCCCTCGAGGGCGTCACCGAGCGGTTCGGCGTCGCCGTCGGCAGCTATCCGCGCAGCGAGAACCGGCCCGGCCGGATCCGCGTCTCGAGTACCGATCCCGAGACGGTCGAGGCGGCGATCGGGTGGCTTCGGGAGCACGTCGAGACGACCGAGCCGCCGTCCTCGAGCGAAGGGACGGCGGAGTAGTTCGGGCGACGAACGCGGTTTCTCGTCTCCTCAATTCGACCGCCGATCCTCGGCGATCCGAACGAGAACTGCCGCGAATCCGGCGAGGGTGAGGACGAACCGTTCGCCGGTCGCCGCGACGGGGAAGATTCGCTCGACGCCCGTGGTCGGTTCGTCTCGAGTGGGATCGAACCCCGTTCTGTAGTGGGTGGTTTCGGTCGTCCCGCGCGCCGTCGACTCGGCGACGCCGCCGGGATCGAGTTCGATGAACGTCTGGACGAGTCCGCGCTGGTCGGTCACGAGTAACGTCCCGGAGAGATCGTAGAACCGATCGTGAAGCGGCCAGAAGAGATTGACGCCGTTGAAGAAGGCGTCGAACAGGATGTGAGCGAACAGCAGCGCTGCCACCGTGACCCACGCGACGCGAGGCGCGGACGCACCCCACCGTTTCCGGACGATCGACTCCTCGCGGATCGCCCCGTCCCAGAGCAAGGCGGCGGCGGGGACGAGAACGATCCAGACGTTGTGCAACGCGGCGCGGTGCGTTCCGGGGACGACGACGCCGATCAACGTATCGAGATCGAGGAGGGCGCTACAGCCCATCACGAACAGGATCGCTCGAGTGTCGAACTCGTCGCCGAGCAAGGCGACACCGAGCAGCCCCGCGAACGCGACGTGGACGACGGTCGATGGCATATCCCGGCGACTCGAACCGCGAGGGCTTGATCTTTTGGGGCGCTCGAGCCGCTATCGCCGTCGACCGATTGCTGCTATCGCTCGCCGGACAAGCTGATCGATCGACCCGTCTCCGGTAGCTACTTGGACCGACCGGGCGACCGTCGCGTATGAGCGGACGCGGACCCAAACGGGAACTCGCGGAGAAAATCGCCGGGGAGATCACGTTGAGTGAGGATCCCGGGGCCACGCTACGGAAGTGGCGCACCGACTTCAGCGTCTCACAAACCGATCTCGCGGCCGAACTCGACGTCTCGTCGTCGGTCATCTCCGACTACGAGAGCGGTCGCCGGGAGAGCCCCGGCATCGGCGTCGTCGGCCGACTCGTCGAGGGACTGCTCGAGATCGACGAGCAACGCGGCGGCGAGCGTATCAGACAGTACGGTCGGGTCCTCTCGGCGGGCTTCGACAGCGATATCGTCTACGACCTCCGGGAGTACGCCACCTCGCTTCCCCTCACGCGGCTGTACGACGACCTCGAGGCGACCGAAGTGGCCTCGAGCGGGACCGATCAGGTCAGCGGCCACACGGTCATCGACAGCATCGAGGCCATCACCCGCCTCTCGAGCGAGGAGTTCTTCCGACTTTACGGGCAGAGTACGAGCCGCGTGCTCGTGTTCACCAACGTCACGCGCGGGGAGGGCGTCGGTATCGCCCTCCGGATGATCAACCCGACGCCGAACGCCGTGATTCTCCACGGGCTCGAGGAAGAGGACCTCTGGGATCACGCGCGGGAACTCGCGCGAATCGACGGCTACTCGCTGGCCGTCACGTCGGCACCGCTCGACGACGTGCTCGAGCACCTCGTGACGCTCGAGTAGCCCGGTACACCTCCGTCGTTCGTGTGAGCAACCGCTCAGTCGACGCGCTTCGCGCGTCGACTGGCGTTCTCGACAGTCGAATGCCGGCGAAAACGGCTCCGTTATCCGCCATCGAAACTGCGTTCAGGCGATCTGGTCCTCGTATTCGTCGGCGGCGAGGAGGTCCTCGAGTTCGTCGGGATCGTCGGCCTCGATCTCGAGCATCCAGCCCTCGCCGAAGGGGTCCTCGTTGACGAGTTCGGGGGCGTCGAACAGCTCGTCGTGGATCGCGACGACTTCGCCGCCGACGGGCGCGTAGAGGTCCGAGACGGCTTTGATGGATTCGACGACGCCGAACTCGCCCCCCTGCTCGAGCTCGTCGCCCTCGTCCGGGAGTTCGACGAAGACCACGTCGCCGAGTTCGTCCTGTGCGAAGTCGGAGATGCCCACGCGGACGACGCCGTCGGTCTCGAGTGCCCACTCGTGCGATTCCAGGTACCGTCTATCGTCGGAAACGTCGAAGCTCATTGTACTGTGTCGATGAAGGGTGTGGTTTCAACTCTTGCTTTCTTGGACTGCCCGCGGACGACCACCTGCAGCGTCGTCCCCGGTTCGGCGTGTTCGACCGGCACGTAGCCGAGGCCGATCGGTCGCTCGAGGGTCGGACTCATCGTCCCGCTAGTGACGGTGCCGATGACCCGGCTCTCCGTCGTGGTGATGTCGTAGCCGTGTCGGGGGACGCCGCGATCGATCAGTTGGAAGCCGACGAGTCGCTCCTCGACGCCCGCCGCCTCGATCTCCGCCAGGGCGTCTCGACCGACGAACTCGGTCTCGAGGGCGACGGTAAAGCCGATGCCGGCCTCGTACGGCGTCCGCGGGTCGGTGTCCGGGTCGAAATCCTGGCCGGCGAGGAGCAGGCCGGCCTCGATACGGAGCGTATCGCGCGCGCCGAGTCCGCAGGGCTGGCACTCCAGCGCCGTCCAGATCTCCTCGGCCGCCGCCCAGGGGACGAGCAACTCGAACCCGTCCTCGCCGGTGTAGCCCGTCCGGGCGGTCCAGCAGTCGATCCCGTCGATCGTCGCGTACCGCGCTTCGAACCGCTCGAGATCGCTCACCGACTCTTCGGTGACGCTCTCGACCAGATCGACGGCGTTCGGACCCTGCACGGCGAACATCGCGTACTCGTCGGTCCGGTTGTCGACGGTCGCCTCGAGGTCCCACTCGTTGCGGTAGCTGAGCCACCGTTCGTGGGTCGTCTCGTCGGTGCCGGCGTTGGGGACGAACAGGTACGTCGCCTGCCCGCCGTCATCGGGGAGCCGATAGACGACGGTGTCGTCGATGATGATCCCGTCCTCGTCGGTGATCGCGGCGTACTGGGAGTCGCCGACCGCGAGCCGGGAGACGTCGTTCGACGTCAGGCGTTGCATCAACGCCGTCGCGTCCGGACCGGTGACGTGAATCTGGCCCATGTGCGAGACGTCGAAGACCCCGACGTCCTCCCGGACGGCGGCGTGCTCGGTCCGAATCGAATCGAACTCGACCGGCATATCCCAGCCGCCAAACTCCGTGAACTTCGCTCCGCGCTCGTCGTGTAACCCACGTAACGGCGGCGTCTGAAGCGGCATACTCGAGATATCTGCCGCGGAGTAGTAATGTCTTTTCGTCGGTCGGACCCGCTGGCGATTCTGCCGGGTACAACGCAGTTCGCTTCGGTTCGGGAACGCGAGCCACGAGCCGTAAGCCGTCGAGATCGATACCCTGCTTCCTCTGCGTAACCGTCTGTCGTTACAACGGCGCGGACTATCGTCTCCGGTTGCCGAAAGTATATGCCTAAAACTAACGTAGATACCGGTGAATGAGTTCCCCGAAACTCGAGCCACGGGCCGACTGGAACCGAATGTACATCGACGGCGAGTGGCGTGACGCCACCGGCGGTGAGACGATTCCCGTCGAGAACCCGGCGAAACAGGAAGTGTTTACGGACGTGCCGGCGGGAACCGAAGCCGACGTCGACGCCGCCTACGAGGCGGCCGAGGCCGCCCAGTCCGACTGGGCGGCGACCCCTCGGGAGGAGCGCAACGAGATCGTCCAGAACCTGCTGGACGAACTCAACGCGCGCTTCGAGGAGATCGCCGGCCTGCTCGCGACGGAGGCCGGAACCCCGGGCTACCGCGCGATGGGCGAGTTCGCGACCGCGACCGGCGACGTGGAGATGGCGCTGGAGCTCGAGCCGCCAGCGGAGGAGGTTCGGCCGTCCTCGTCGATCGAGGACAAGGACAATCACATCGTCCACGAACCGGTCGGCGTCGTCGGCGTCATCTCCCCGTGGAACTTCCCGCTACACCTCTCGCTTCGGGCCCTCGCACCCGCGATCGCGCTGGGTAACACCGTCGTCCTGAAGCCGGCGACGGACACCCCGATCACCGGCGGGCTGCTCATCGCGAAGCTCTGCGAGGCGGCCGGCGTCCCCGACGGCGTCGTCAACGTCGTCACCGGCCGCGGCTCGG
>NZ_JAQIVI010000447.1 GCF_028618695.1 Natrinema soli
GGAGCCGACCGCGAGCGAGACGAGGACGGCGAACAGCGCGTAGGTCACGATCGCGGCGAGGGTTCCGACGCTCCCGGTCAGAAATCGCGCGAGAAACGGCGTGCCCGGAAGCCGGCCGACGGAGCGGTCGTCAGCGCCGTAAATTCCGAATCCCTGCACGCCGCCGGGCGGGTCGCCGACGCGAACGTCGGCGGGGTACTGACAGAGGACGGCGGCCATCCAGAGGTCGCCGATCGAGCCGGCGGCGTTCGCCGCCAGCGGGACGATCAACAGGGGTGACGGAACGACGACCATCGCGGCGAGTCCGAGGGACGTGATCACCGCGAACGGCGCGAGCAGGGCGACGAGTAACTGATTTCGGGAGTAGCTCGCGCCGCTCGTTTCGGCGTACGCGTACGGCAATACGAAGTACGAGAGACCGATGCCGTAGCTCGGAGAGTCGCCGTAGCGAGCCATGAACACGCCGTGGAGCAGTTCGTGGGGGACGACCACGCAGACGAGCAGCCCGAGGGAGACGACCAGGAAGCCGACCACCGTCGGCGGCGAGGACGGCGCGATCACGATCGGCTCGAGCGACGTCCCGCGAACCAACGCGAGGACGTGTCCGAACCCGTACGCGAACCCGAAAAATCCGACCGCAGAGACGACGAGCCACTGCAGCGCGACCGCTCGCGTGAGTCGAAACGTCGCGAGCGGGCGGGGGACCGAGGCGGATTCCGATCGGCTCACGAGACGGACCTCGAAGCCGATTGGAAAATCGGTGTCGATGTTCGCTTCTCCCGCGGGCTGCCGACCGGAACCGACAGCTTCCCGGTGGTCGCTCCACGAGGTATCGGCATGACCGACGATCGGACGGCCGAGGCCGATGGCATCAGGGCCGCCTACGAAGAAACCGAGACGGAACGAATCCTCTCGTTCGAGCGCGGGGGTTCGGACGACGGCGGGTCCGGCCCCACGGCCGCGATCGCCCAGAATCGAGAGGGGTACGCCATGTTGAAAGTACGGCCGACGGCCGAGGGCGACGAACTCGAGCGCTACTACGGGTTCGATATGGCGCTCGATCACGCCGGGGAGTTGCTCGGCGTCTCACCACGCGACCTCCCGGTTCCGGACGCGGCCGACGATATGGGGATGTGACTCGGACGACGAACGCGGGACTCATACGGTCTGTTGTACCGATGTATCGGAGCAAACGCAGGACGGTTCGCGGTTGCTCCGGAAATGACATTCAACAGACCGTCTCAAACGACGAACGCGGCGATGATCAACAGCCCGAAGTACAGCAGGACGAGGACGCCGAGCGCGTACAGCCGAAAGCGGCGCGTCTCCGCGCGTTCCTCGCGGATAGCCCGCTCGACGGTCGCGCGTTCGCGCTCCGAGAGCCGGTCGGGGTGCTCGAGGCCGCGGTGGAACGACTCGTAGCGCGCTCGCCGAAACGGTCGGTCGCAGTACGGACAGCGAACGGGCG
>NZ_JAQIVI010000448.1:0-333 GCF_028618695.1 Natrinema soli
AGTTCGACCACCTTCGAGAGTACCAACGCGGGGATCCGCTCCGTGACGTCCACTGGAAGACCGCCGCCAAGCGCCCCGACGACGAACTGGTCGTCACGGAGTACGCCGACGACGAGACGGTCGGAGCCGTCACGGTCGCCGCGGAGTGCCGTTCGCGCCGATTCGACGAGCTCGCCGACCGCGACGATGAGTGGGCGGCGGCCACCGCAAGCGTCGTCACCGTTCTCCTCGAGCGAGGCGCGCCGGTCGGCCTCAGCCTTCCCGACGAGACGCAGCAGCCGGGAGACGGCCGAGAACACCACCGCGAACTGCTGGGACTGCTGGCCGTCGCCG
>NZ_JAQIVI010000448.1:344-822 GCF_028618695.1 Natrinema soli
CCGGCGAGCTCGACGACCGGACGCGGCGGGACGCCGACGTTCTGGTTCGAACCGACGCTGACGGGACGACGATCGTCGTCGACGACCGCGAGATTCCCTTCGACCGGCTCCGCAGTCGCGATCGAGGGCGACGAAACGGCAGCGACGAGGGCGATGACGACGCGCGACGCGATCGAATCGATCCCGACAGTCGACGCGAACGCGACGACGGCGGACGATCGGAGGTGAGTCCATGAGTGCGGACTCGTCCGGACGCGTCGACGATCGGACGATTTCGCTCGATACGGACCGAACCGTCGGCACCGACATCGTCCGGCCCGTCGCCCTGGGCTGCGTGCTGGCCCTGACGGCGTCGTACGTGAGCGTCCTCTACGGAATAACGCGAGTCGTCGGCGGCAGTCAGTCGCTGTTCGCGCTCGTCGCGGCGATGCTCGTCGCGGCGACGATACTCGCGCGGCTGATCCGACCGTGGACCGCG
>NZ_JAQIVI010000449.1 GCF_028618695.1 Natrinema soli
ATCTGCGCTCGCGCCGCGACCCGAACTGCTCGTGCTCGACGAGCCGACCTCGGATCTCGACCCGCGGAACACGGCCATCCTCGAGCGCGCTATCGAGCGCGCCCGCGAGCGCGATCACGGCGTCTTGCTCGCGACCCACGACATGCACCAGGCCGAGCGGATCTCGGATCGCGTCGCCTTCCTGCTCGAGGGCGAACTGATCGAGGTCGGCCCGCCCGAGCGGATCTTCGACGATCCCCGCGACGAGCGAACCGCACGGTTCGTCAACGGAGACCTGTTGTACGATGAAAACGAACTTCTCGCGTGAACGCCAAGGGGGACTCGAGCGGCTCCGGACACGGCTGCGCGTCGGCCAAATCCACCGCGTGATCCACCGATGACCATGGAAAAGGAGTTCGACCCCTACCTGCGGATCGATGAGGTCGCCGTCGATCGCAGCGATATCGCGATGTTGCGCGCGATCGACGACCGCGGCTCGCTGTCGGGGGCAGCCGACGCCCTCGAGCGCTCCTACCCCCGCCTCCAGCAGCGAGTGGTGACGCTCGAGGAGGCGATCGGCCCCCTGGTCGAGCGCACTCGCG
>NZ_JAQIVI010000045.1 GCF_028618695.1 Natrinema soli
CGGCGACGTTCGACTCGCGCCCGGTGACGTGGCTTACGTTCTCGGTCGTCCGGACGCGCTGCGGCGAGTCACCGACCGGGCGCTGGCCGAAACGCGAGACGGAGGCGGCGCGCCCGACCCCGGTGAAAATTCCGATACCAGCGGCGAGTCGGACGCCGATCACGAGCTCGAACGGCCACGGGATCGGGAACAGCCACAAGAGCGGTAGCTACTTGCCGCCGGCACCGATAGCGCCAGGTATGCCTACCGAGTGGAAACTGTTCGCCGACCTCGCCGAACGGGCCGGTTCCAAGCACGTGACCGTCGACGCCGCCGCCGGCGACACCGTGGGCGACGCTCTCGAGGAACTCCTCGCGGACGCCCCCGAACTCGAGGGCCGCGTGCTCGAGGACGGCGAGCTCCGATCGCAGATCAACGTGCTTCGCAACGGGACGAATGTGCTGGTCGAAGAGGAGGGGATGGAGACGGTCCTCGAAGAGGGCGACGAATTAGCGCTGTTCCCGCCGGTCAGCGGCGGGTAGGTCGCTGGCGACGCCACAGCGGCGGCTACTACCGGCAACCGCGCCGGTCAGTCGGTCGTCAGATCGATCCCCAACACGAAGTCCGGTTCCTCGGAGATACCGACTCCCGTCGCGGCGGCGTCCGTGACGAACCGGGCGGTTTCGGGGATGAGGACGCGCGTCTCGTCGGCACCGCAGTCGGCGGCGTCGCGGGCAATTGCGGCGAACAGCGATCGCGCGGCGTCGATATTCTCCCACGCGCCGACGCCGTATTCGGCCCACGTCTCGGTGGTGGGGTCTGCATCGCTCGAGCCGTCCGAGCCGTCGCTCTCGACTGGGCGGTCGTCCGTTCGCGATCGGTAGGCCGTTCCCGCGAGGCCGTCCTCGCCCTCGACCGCAAAAACGGCGATCTCGTCGGCCAGTCGTTCGAAATCGTCGCGCGTGAGTTCTCGGACGGCCCACGACTCCCCCGGTGCGAGGCCGAGTCCCGTCAGGTGCTCGCGCGCGGCGCTGTGGGTCCAG
>NZ_JAQIVI010000450.1 GCF_028618695.1 Natrinema soli
TCCGCCCGGGAGAGCGACCCGGACCCGGGCCGGGTCTCGAGGTGGCGCTCACGCTCGGAGTCGGACTCGACGCCGTCCGCGACCGCCGCGGCTCGCTCGGAATCTGGACCAGGGTCGGCACCGTCGTCTTGCATCGTCTGTCGCTCGGAGAGGGAGAGTGAAAAAGGCTCGCTCCGTGTAGTGGCCGATCATCTGGACTAACAACCTTTTTAACAGGTGCCGGGCGATAACAGCAGCGCTCGAGCGATATCGATTGCTGCCGCTCCGCTCTCGAGTGAGTGAGTCCGCGAAAAGCCCTTCGTAGCTCTATCTTGTGACCAGAAGCACTTAAAGTACGACTGCTCGTGACAGGGACGAACGGCGAATGACGGATGGTGAGCATCGCCGAGCGACCGATAGCTCGAGCTGTGCACTGTTCGGGAACGGATCTCTCGGCAGAGCCGGCGCGTCTCTCCCGTCGTATCTACACCTTGTGACCAGAGGTACTTAAACGAAAGCAGGGACGGGGACGCGGCTCGAGCTACCGGACGGCCGCGATGATCTCGTCGATGAACCCGTTCAGCCGTCGGGTATCGGGGCCGTCACGCGCGTGAACCGCGGGATCGATCGCTTTCGGCGGGTGGGCGAACTCACGATCCACGGCGTCGCCGATATCGGTATCCCCGTCACCCGCCCGTTTCCGCTCGAGCAACTCGCGAGCGCGGTCGATCCGGTCGGCGTCGAAAACTGCGGGTGCCTGCTCGCGGAGGAAGGTCTTGAACTCGAGGGCCGGCAGCTCGTGTTCGCCGCGCTCGCCGGTCTCTTTGAGGTAGTATGCGGACATGGCTGCCCGACAGATCGTCAGGTTTCGCTTTACCGTGGGTTTCGTCTGCGTCTCGGTGAACCGCTCGTCGTCCGCCGAGACTGCCATCGTTCCATCGCCGGTTTCGACGGTGTACTCCCCGCCGTCCGCGTCGATGATCGGGAAGGTCTCATCGTCGGTGCGGACCAGATGGTGCGAGACGTATTTGCGATAGTTGCTCGTCGCGATCCCGCGCCACGTGTGATAGAGGTCGATCGGGTTGTACGTCCGCTCGATATACGCGGTGAGGCCGGCAGGATCGTACGCGAGGCGGTAGCGAATCGGACTCCGGAGCAGGTCGATCGCTCCCTCGTTCGAGTCGGCGAGCAGGCGCGCGAACGTCCGCACGTCCCACCCCTGATACTCGAACTCGCCGCGGTCCGCGACGACGGTCTCGGGGGCGCCCTCGAGGTGAGCGTATCGGCGGAGATCCGTCGGCGCGAAGACGAACCCGACGTCGTAGTCGCTGTCGGGACTCGCCGCATCCCAGGCGTGGCTTCCGCGGGCGACCGCCAGCGCGACCGCGAGATCGTGCTCGCGTTCGATCGCGGTCAGGTGGTCGTCGACGGTCTCGTGGACGTGGTCTGGGATGAGAGGCATAGCTGGGGCTCGAGTATGCGGGAACGAAAAGCGAGAAGACCAGGTGACGAATGCTCTTCGTAGCTTCACCTTGTGACCAGAAGTACTTAAAAGAAGAGCGTGGTCGGTGTCAGCGACCGGGCGTACAGAAGGCGAGCGCTCGAGAATAGATGACCGATCTAGCGAGTTCGTCTGCAACGGACCAGTTGAAGCTGGCTTCGCGCTCACGCCCGTTTCACTCGCGCCTCGCTTTCGTTCACCGCACCACAGCGCTCGCCACCGCACGTGGCTCGGTTGGACCGAAGTGAGACGTATTTCAACGGCGCGTAGTTTTCGTTCCGCGGCCGTAACTCACCCCTCTGGCCCAGATTTATATACAATTCCACCCATTGGTGATATAATGTCTGCCCTCCGAGCCGTCCTGTTCGAGTGGGATCTGAGCCGTATTGCGAGAATACTCGTTTCCGGACTGGCCGTCTTCCTCGCACTTCGTGTCACGGACGGATTTCTCACCGGACTGGGTGCGACGCTGCTCTTCCTGTTCGTGCTCACCCTTCCGTGGGAAATGGCGAATCGACTCTCCGATCGCTCGAGCGACTCGTGAACCCGTGGTCACCTAAACTGGTGTCCGTTTGTCAATCGAACGCGGAAACCGAAAACGCGGCGTCATGACTATCGGATGTGAGTCACCGGACTGCAGAACGACCGTCTTCCCGTCATAGCTCTACCTTGTGACCAGAGGCACTTAAAGAATCGGCGGCCCGCTCGAGTAGTACCGAGCGTTCCTCACCCGCCGAGCCAGTTACTGCGGTTCCGAAAGGTTGAATCGGCCGCTCCCCTGAATGCGGTCAATGAGTCATCAGTTGCCGGACGTGCAGGCCACGTCGCCCGACGTGACCGTCGGCCTGAGTCAGGTCGGCGTCACCGGCGTCGACAAACTCGTCAAGATCGCCCGCGAGGGCAAGCGACCGATCGTCCTCACCGCGGAGTTCGAAGTCTTCGTCGACCTCCCGGGCTGGCGAAAGGGGGCGGATATGAGCCGGAACATGGAGGTCATCGACGAGATCCTCGAGGATGCCACCCGCGAGGAAGCCTATCAGGTCGAAGAGGTCTGCGGCGAGGCCGCTGAACGCCTGCTCGAGCGACACGACTATACCTCGAAAGCGGAGGTCTCGATGGAGGCCGAGTTCATGCGCCGCGAGCAGACGCCGGCCAGCGACCGCGAGACCCAGCACACGGTCGACATCGTGGCCTCGGCGACGGCGACCGAGGACGGAACCCGCGAGGAGATCGGCGCGAACGTCACCGGGATGACGGTCTGCCCCTGCTCGCAGGGAATGTCCACCGCCCGCGCGAAGCAGACCCTCGAGGACCTCGGCGTCGAGGAGGAGACGATCACGCAGTTCCTAGACGAGGTGCCACAGCCGGGGCACTCACAGCGGGGCCACGCCACGCTGACCGTCGAGGCCAACGGCGATCCCGCGGTCGATCTGAACGACATCATCGACATCGCGCGGGACTCGATGAGCGCGCGGATCTACAACCTCGCGAAGCGGCCCGACGAAGACCACATGACCTACGAGGCCCACGCCGACGCGAAGTTCGTCGAGGACTGCGTCCGCGCGTTAGCCGAGGGCGTCGTCGACGAGTTCGACCACCTGCCCGACGACGCGGTGATTACGATGAGCCAGTCCAACGACGAGTCGATCCACCAGCACAACGCCCACGCCGAGCGCGTGGTCGAGATGGGGACGCTGCGCGACGAAATAGCGGACTAAAACTCGAGCGGCTCCGCTTCCTCCCACCGCGGCACGAACTCCTCGTGGACGTTCGCGGCGAACTCCGGATCCTTGAGGTCGATCATGCCGAAGGCCTCGCCCGAGGAGAGCGGATTGGGCACCTGAATGCAGACCTCGACCCCGTCGATGATGTTGAACGAGCCCGTGATGTCGTCGTGCGTTCGAACGTCGAAGTCGTCGCGTTGCTGCAAGGTCTCCCGATACCGCCGGCCCACTTCCTCCGACATCGAGGCGACCATCTCGCGGGTCATCAACAGATCGACCGAGACGCCCCGATCGAGGGCGTCCTCGAGTTGGGCGTTTATCTCCTCGCTGACCGTCTGCATGTCCCACTGGGGAGACGGATGCGACGACACCATCACGATGTTGCGGTCGGCGGCCGCGAGGCGCTCAAGGAGGAGGTCGATCGTCTCCTCGGGCCCGACGGCGGCGGTCCAGAACTGATCCTCGACGGGCTCGGCCGCGTCGAGCTCGTCGGCGAGGTCGTCGACGATCGACTCGTACTGATCCGCCTTCTCGTCGAGTTCGCGTTTCTTGTCCTCGAGCAGCCGATCGAGCGCCGTCGACGGCTCGACGGCGACGTACTTCTTCGGCCGGCTGGCGGTCTGGCTGCGAACCAGATTGTACTGTTCGATACTGTTGAGCACGTCGTAGATCCGCCCCATCGGCACGTCGCTCGCCCGTGACAACTCCTTGGCCGTTGTGGGGCCGGTGGTGAGGAGCGATCGGTAGGCTCGAGCTTCGTACTCGGAGAGCCCGAGATCCCTGAGAGTGGCCATGTCGGAAGAACCCCCTGAAGAAACATAAACGCTGTGGTAGTTTGACGAGAGGGCAGACTCGGCCTCCTCGGGGCCGAGCGTCAGTCCAGAAGGCGCTGGACCTGCTCGCTCAACTCGGAGGGAGTTTCGGCGCGATCGGAGACGCGATCGCCCAGTTCGGCTCGCGCCGTTCCCGCCTCGAGGGCATCGGCGTCGGGGACGACGACCTTCTCGTGGTCCGCCAGCCGAAGCGCCGCGCGATGCAGATCGGAACCGGGCTCGCCGGCGACTCTGATCACCAGCGGCCCCTCGAGCAGGCGGGAAACCGCGGTCGCG
>NZ_JAQIVI010000451.1 GCF_028618695.1 Natrinema soli
CACCGCGAGCGACGACGACCCGACCGAAGCCGACGGCGGCACCGCGGAACCCGAGCCGGTTCCCGACCCGACCGTCGACGAGTTCGAGCGCGTCCGTACCGTCGACGACCTCGAGCCCGGCGATACCGGCCCGACGGTCGTCGTCGAAGACCTCGAGCGTCAGCACTTCGTGAAGTACGCCGGGGCCAGCGGCGACTTCAACCCGATTCACTACGACGAGCCGTTCGCCACGGGTGCGGGCAACGAGAGCGTCTTCGGGCAGGGGATGTTCACCGCCGGACTCACCTCCCGCGTCGTCGCGAACTGGTTCGACCTCCGGGACGTCTCGAGCTTCGGGGTTCGGTTCCAGTCGCGGGTCTTCCCCGGCGACACCGTCGTCGCGACCGGCGAGGTCGGCGAGATCGATCGCGACGCGGGAACGGTCGAGACCGAACTCGAGGCCCGGACGACCGACGGCGAGACGCTGCTGACCGGAACCGCGACGGCCGACCTCGAGTAGAAAATACGCGCGTCGAGTCCGTTACTCCGGCACGAACACCGGCATCGCCGCCTCGTCGGAGACTCGCCAGAACGTGACACTGACCGCTGCGCCGATCTCGAGGTCGTCGGGATCGGCGTCGAGCAGCGCGAGCAGGCGCGGTCCCTCGTCCAGCTCGATCGCGCCGACGACGTACGGCGTCCGATCGGCGAAACCCGGTTCGCCGGGGACGTGGCAGACGGTGTAGGTGTAGATCGTCCCGACGCCCTCGCTGTCTTCGAACGGCGGGTCCTCGGCCCCGCAGTCGGTACAAACCGCCCGGGGGTAGAGCTGTCGGTTGCCGCAATCGCAGGCCTGATAGCGGAGAGTGCCCTCGAGCGTCGCCGCCCAGAAGGGAACCGTCGCGCCGGTCGGAACGGGAACCGGTCCGTCCCACGACTCGCGACGGTCCTCGACCGGGGCGCTCATGCGTCCCTCCGGAGGACGACGGTGCTACTCGAGGACAGGAGCCCGCCGGTGCCGTGGGCGACCGCGACCTCG
>NZ_JAQIVI010000452.1 GCF_028618695.1 Natrinema soli
CCGCCCGCCAGGCCGGCGTCCCTCGCAGCCTCGACGAGATCGCGGACGTCTCCCGCGTCGAGAAGAACGAGATCGCGCGCACCTACCGCTACGTGGTCCGCGAACTGGGCCTCGAGGTCCAGCCCGCCGACCCCGAGAGCTACGTCCCCCGCTTCGCCTCGGGACTCGAACTCTCCGACGAGGCCGAGCACCGCGCGCGCTCGCTGCTCCAGAACGCCAAGGAGAAGGGCGTCCACTCGGGCAAGTCGCCGGTCGGCCTCGCGGCCGCCGCGGTCTACGCCGCCGCGCTCCTGACCAACGAGAAGACCACCCAGGCAGCCGTTAGCGACGTCGCCGACATCTCCGAAGTGACGATTCGAAACCGGTACCACGAGCTCCTCGAGGCCGAGGAGACCATCGGAATGGCCTGACGCGGGGACGACGTACGCGCCGAACCCGCCGAAACGACACCGTTTTTGTCGTTCTCGCTCTCACTGGGTAGCAATGACGCTGAACTTCGACTCGTTCGTCCTCGCAGCCGCGACGGCAGATCTCGCCGACGAGCCCGCGGCCCGCGAGCACGCGAACGCGATCGAATTTCGAATGGACTTCGCCGACGAGCCGCTGGTCGCGCTCGAGGCGTACGACGGCGAGTTGCCGATCCTCGCGACGAACCGTGCCGAATGGGAAGGCGGGGAGGCGAGCGACGAGGTGCGACTCGAGATGCTCGCGGAGGCGCTCGCGTTCGACGCCGTCGCGGCGATCGACGTGGAGCTCGCGTCGATCCATGAGGGAGCGGCCGACGCGGTGCTCGAGACGGCCCGCGACCGCGACGTCTCGATCGTCGCGTCGGCACACGATTTCGAGGGGACGCCGCCCCGCAACGAGATGGTCAAAACGCTGACCGAGGCGGGTAAATATGCCGACGTGGCGAAGGTGGCGGTGACAGCCGAGTCGACGGCGGACACGCTCGCGTTGTTGTCCGCGACTGAGCAACTGACCGCCCACGGCGACGCCGTCGCCACGATGGCGATGGGCGAAGTCGGGAGCCACACGCGGGCGGTCGCTCCCGTCTACGGCTCGAAGATCGGCTACGCGCCCGTCGATCCCGCGGAGGCGACCGCACCGGGCCAGTACGACCTCGAGACGCTCGCGGGACTGGTGGCACGACTCGAGTGAACTGAAAAACAATCGAAATCGGAATGTTAAGGGCGGGGGTCCCCTACCATCTCCACGTACAATGACATGGCTCCGCGCGATCCTCGCTGCCGGCCTCTCGGTACTCATGCCCGGCGCAGGCCACGTCCTCGTTCGCGATTGGCTTCGCGCCGCCGCCTTTGCCGGTCTCTTCCTGACGGCGAGTGCTCTCTTTCTCCCGATCGACCAGCTCACGGCGGCCGGGCCGATGACGAGCGTCGATCAGGCTCTCGAGCAGGCGACCGTCATGGCCGAGAACACCGACCCGATGGCCCAGTTCCTCCTCTCGTTTATCGCCCTGTTCGCCGCGATCGACGCGACCTTTCGCGCGCTCGGCTACTCCTCCGGCGGGGATACCGACGCGGACGGACAGACCTGCCCGGAGTGCGGGAAAGAGATCGACGACGACCTCGAGTTCTGCCACTGGTGTACGACACGACTCGAGCCCGTCGAGCCGGAGGCGGAGACGAACGACGCGTAACGCGGCCACCGGACGGCTCTCGCGACGTTACTTTTCGATGATGCTCTCTTCGACGGCCTCGCCGAAGTGGCGGGCCGTGTCCTCGGCGTACAGCAGGATCTCGTCGCCGGCCTCGAGGTCGGTCACCGCCGTTCGCCCCTCCGCGGTGGCGACCTTGATCGTCTCGGCGTTCTGGAGCAGTGTCTCGACGCGGTCGCCGCTCTCGGTCTCGAGGGCGATCCGGAACATGGGTCGCTGCTCGATCTTGGCCCGGCCGACGATGGCCTCGCGGGTGTTGCCGGCGAGGTCGACGACCTGTACCTCGTCGCCGCTCTGGAGTTCGGAGAGGTACTTCGTGCCGCCGTCGGGCGTGCGGACGTAGGCGTGGACCGCGCCCGCGTTGACCCGGAACGGGCGGGAGGCGACGTACGGCGATTCGGCGGTCTCGGCGTGGACGAACACCAGCCCGCGGCTCATCGAGCCGACGAGCATCCCCTCGTCGTGCTCGAGCAGGGTGCCGGTGTCGACGCAGACCCGATCCGCGCTGCCGGCCCGCTCGACGGCGAGCACTTCCGCGTACTCGAGGTCGAGGCTCTCGCGTTCGGCCTCGTCGCGGACCTCGACCGTCCGCCGGATTTCGTCCGGGTCGTCCGAGTCGAGCAAGACGGCGTCGGATCCGATCTCGAGGGTTTCGAAGGCCGTCTTCGCCTCCTCGACGCTGGTCACGCCCGCCACGAGGTCGGTCTCCTCGCCGATGCGGGCGATCAGGTTCTCGAGCGGGATGATCGTCCAGTCCTCGCCGACGACGATCGTGTGATCGGCCTCTGCAGCGACGGTTTCGGCGAAGCGCTCGTACTCCTTGCCCAGGATGCGGACGTACGCGCCCCGATCGAAGTCGCCCTTGCGCCGCAACGTCGAGAGATCCGCCGAGCCGGAGAAGTCCTCGGGGAGGTCGATCGTCGCGTCGCCCTCGCCGTCCTTGCCGACGATCATCGCGTCCGCCTGCGGGGCCGGCACGGCGTCGTCGGTTTCGGCTTCGGCGTCGTCGATGTCGTCTACCAGCGTCACGTCGCCGTCGGTCCGGAACGCCGCGACGTTGATGTCGCCGAGTTCGCGAACGCGCGCGACGTCGTCTTCGTCGACCAGTACCCAGTCTGCACCCGCCTCGAGCGCGGCGGTGATCCGCGCTCGGCGGTCGTCCCAGTCGCCGACGGTGTCGTCGGCTTTTACCCAGACAGATCGCGTCATGAATCGACCCTCGAAGGGAACCGGCTTGAACGTGGCGGATCAGGCAGGGGAACGGACCGACCGGCAGCCGTCGACGGGAGCGGCCGTACCGCACCCCCCGAGACGGCGGCCCGTCATCACAGTCACTGCGACCGCGATTGTAACGACACTCACGATAGTCTCGATAGTAACGATACTTTCTCAGAAGTCGATAATATCCGTCCGGCCGAACGTTCAGTCATGGGTCAGCGCCACCTCGAGACGGACGCCGAACTGACGATCGATTGTGCCGCCCGTCGGCTCGAGGTGGAGTCCGCGGCCGATGTCGCTCGAGCGGCGTTCGAGCACGCGGGCGAGGTGGCGACGCTCGAGTACGGCCGATTGGTGGCCGTGCTGGGTGCCGTCC
>NZ_JAQIVI010000453.1 GCF_028618695.1 Natrinema soli
GCGGCGGTCGCGACGACCGCCGGCCTGTTCATCGCCGCCTCGTCGGCGATCTCCCACGACATCTACGCGAACATCATCAACGAAGACGCGACCCAGCGCCAGCAGGTGCTCGTCGGTCGCCTGAGCATCATCCTGATCGGTGTGCTCACGATCGTCTTCGCGCTGAACCCTCAGCAGCCGATCGCGGCGCTCGTCGGGTTCGCGTTCTCGCTCGCAGCAATCGTGCTGTTCCCGATGTTCTTCCTCGGTCTCTGGTGGGAGAACACGAACCGGCCAGGTGCGCTCAGCGGTATGACGACCGGCATCATCGTCTGGTTCATTCCCATGTTGAACGAAGGGAACTTCGGCCTCATCGACGGCGGGCTCGGCATCGACGTCCTCGCGACGTGGATGCCCGCCATCGGCTCGGCGCTCGTCGGCACGCCCATCGTGTTCGCGGTCACAATCGTCGTCTCGCTCGTGACCAGTGAACCGCCCCTCGAGACCAAACAGATGGTCCGGCAGTGTCACAGTCCGGATCCGATGCCCAGGGACAAGACCGCAGCGGACATCGTCGCCGAGAAGAACCGAGACGGAAACGCACCCGCGGACGACTGACCATGTACGAACGAATACTCGTTCCCACCGACGGGAGCAAGGTCGCTGAGGCAGCGGTCGACCAGGCGATCGATATCGCCACGCAATACGACGCGGAGGTCCACTCGCTGTTCGTCGCCGACACGGACGCGATCGCGTACGGGTTAGGGACCGAACAGGTCGACCGGATCCGGCAGGGTCAGTTCGAAGGTATGACGGAGTTGCGCGAGGATGCCGAGGCGGCGACCGGCTACGTCACGGACGCGGCCGAGGCCGCCGGCCTGACCGCATACGAGCGACACGCCGGCGGGCAACCCCACCAGATGATCGCCGACTACGCCGAGGAGAACGATATCGATCTCATCGTGATCGGCAGTCACGGTCGGTCGGGCGTCCGCCGGGCGCTGCTCGGGAGCGTCACCGAGCGCGTGCTCCGCTCGACGACCGTCCCCGTGCTGGTCGTCGACTACGACGGCGATGACTGAGACGGTCTGCTGTACCGAGTTCCCGGCGCACCCGCAGGACGGTTTGCGGGCGCACCGGAACTGACTGACAGCAGTCCGTCTGACTCGGACGCACAAGACTGACGGACGACCGACTCCATTCTTTCGACATGACACGACACCAAACCCCACGGACAGGAGGACCGCCGCGATGAGCGTCGTCGATCGCCTGCGAGAACACGTCGAGGACAACGGGACCGGCATGATCTACGATCTGCTGTTCGCCGTCGTCTGGGTCGCGATGGTGAGCTTCCTCTTCGATTTCGTCTTCGTCGATGCGCCCAGATGGGTGTTCTACATGTTCATGCTCGCCGGCATCGTCGCCTACTTCGGCTTCTTCTTCTCGCTCGAGCAGGCGAAACAGCAGTAAGGACGGGCGGTGGTCCCATTCGGCGCGGACTCACCGTTCGATCGCGTCTCATACGGACTGCTGTCAGTCGGTTCCGACGCATCCGCGCACCCGCCGTGCGGGGGCGCGGGACACAGGACAGCGGACCGTCTCAGTCGTCCTCTCGAGCCGCAACCGCTCGCTGGCGGAGGCGGAAACACAGGACGCTCGCGCCGGCGAAGATGATCGGTGTCAACAGGTCCGACGCCGATCCCGACAGGGCGGGTTGGACGGTCATTCCGGCGATGACGGCGAACAGCAGCGACAACAGTCCGGCGATCGGAACGATGAACCCCTCCGTGAACGTCGACCACCGCTCGTCGCTCGGCTCGTTGCTCATACCGGCCGTAGGTCGCGTGCTAACTAATACCCATGCATTCCGAACTCCCCGTCCTTGAGCGCTCACCGCTCCCAGTACTCCGTCTCGTCGTCGATGCGGTAGTAGCCCTCGAGCGACCGGTCGTCGCGGCCGCCCGGCGGCGAGCCGACGAAGACGCCGAACTTGTTCATCTCCGGGTAGACCGTGATATCCGGCTCGTTCATTGTCGACATCGCCAGATACCGGAGCGTGCCCTCGCCGTCGTTGACGACCCGATGGCCGCCCGACTCGTCGGCGGGAAATGTGGCGTAGTCGCCGGCCGTCAGGGGCTTGAGGCCGTCCTCCGTCTTCAGTTGTCCCTCGCCCGCCAGCACGTAGATCGCCTCCTCGTTGGCCGTGTGGTAGTGGTAGGGCCACGACTGCATCCCGGGCGGGAGTTCGTAAAGGCTACAGCCGAGGTCCGAGGCACCGACGGCGTTGGAGAGTTCCTTCCGGCGGAATGCCGTTTGCTCTCGATCGTACTCTTTCCAGTCGACGGTCGACTCGTTGATCTTGTCCATACCATCTGTTACTCACGTCAATTACGTATAATCTCGTGTCATCCTCGATCGGTTTGGTCTGGTTCACTATTCAGTACACGTATGAAGGGAACAGTGAGTTCTGCTAGTGACTGAGTGAGATGAAGCGATCTGCGATCGTGGCAACAGGGAATCGCCACGCCCTCCCCAGCCGATTGCTACTCACGGGCCGAAGGCCCGTTCGTATGGTTCGCGGGACCGGAGGTCCCGCCCTAACGTTCGCGCCGCGCGGCGCTCACTCATCCACATGAAGACGCTTTGCGTCTTCCAAGCCTTCGCTCACTCCGTTCACGAAGACCTCGCACAGCGTCGGGTCGCGGCTCACCACTCGGTTCGCCGCGACACAGCGCGCGCCACTGCACGCCGGAGGGTCGGTCTGGAGTACTACGTGGCTCCCCTCTACTGAATGGCACCGTACCACTGAACACCATCGGAATCAGTATACCGAAAACGAAACCCCCTAACCGCCGCCGAGAGTGGATAGCGGTATGCACGACGATAGCGAGGTCGCCGTCCTTCGCCTCGGCCACCGCCCCGGTCGGGACGAGCGGATGACGACCCACGTCGGCCTGACCGCGCGGGCGCTGGGGGCCGACCGCGTCATCTTTCCCGACAACGCCGGCCAGTCGCTCGAGACCGTGGCGGACATCACCGACCGGTTCGGGGGACCCTTCGGAGCCGAACTCACCGACCGTCCACAGGGCATCATCCGCGAGTGGGAGGGGCGGGTCGTCCATCTCACCATGTACGGCGAGCGCGTTCAGGACGTCGAAGACGAGATCCGGACGGCCCACGACGACGCGGGCGACCCCCTCCTGGTCGTCGTCGGCTCCGAGAAGGTCCCCTTCGACGTCTACGAGGAAGCCGACTGGAACGTCGGCGTCACCAACCAGCCCCACTCCGAAGTGGCCGGGCTGGCGGTCTTTCTCGACCGGCTCTTCGAGGGCCGGGAACTCGAGCAGGACTGGCAAAACGCCGACCGCCGCGTGATCCCGATGGAGACGGGCAAGCGCGTCGAATCAGCGGATTCGGAGCCCGATTCCGACCGGGAACGCCAGTCGAACGGCGAGTAGTCGAATACTTTCGAGGATCGTTCTCAGCGGTAGCCGGCCGGTCTGAAGAGCCGAAGCGGGCGGAAGAGTCGGCTCCTGACCGTTCCCGCGAGGTTCCGGACGGCTGCGGTGGCTCCCATCTCGTCCTCGTCGATCGCGTAGCCGTTGCCGGTCCGTTCGATCGATCCCGATTCGCCGTGGATCTCGAGGAGGCGTTCGAAGTCCTCCTCCATGAGGCCGGTTCGGTCACAGATCTCCGTCTTCGTGAGGGGGCGGTCGGCCTCGCGGAGGTCCTCGAGGAGCCAGCGGCTGTGGAGGGTGGCGAGGTGGAACTCGTCGTCCGTTACGTCCTCGCTGCCGCTCGAGCCGTCGGTCCGCCGCGCGTACAGGCCGTCGAGACAGATCCAGCAGCCGATAGCGAGCAGCGACCCGCCGAACCAGTAGCCGCCTTCCCGTAGTTGGATGCCGCCGGCAGCGACGGCGAACAGCCCGAAACCGAGCCAGGCGAGCGCCGAATCGGCGTCGTCTCTGTCGAGCGCGCCCTCGAGAAGGGGCGCGCCGATTCCGACTCCGAGGAGCACCCCGATGACGTTCAGATCGACCCCGAGAAACGAGAGAACGGCGGCGAGACCGACGGCAGAGACGATATCGGAGAGCCCGATTTGGTCGCGGATCCAGGTGGCGAATTCGAGGGGCATTTATTGGGGATAAAACAGGACCGGTACTACGTGTATCGCTCGATCGAAGGGGCCGTGCGCGTGGTCGGTCGGCTCGCGAATCCGGACGTGTGTCCGGGACGTGTGGCCGATTCGTTCCGCAGTCGTGCTGTGAGATGGATACGATTTTAAGCGGGGCCTGCGGTACCACAATACATGGATTTGGAAGCGGTCGATCAGTCCAAGCGGGAGGGGAACGTCGCGAAGCTGTTCGATCAGACCGCCGCACAGCACGGGGATGCACAGGCGATGGAACACCACGGTCGCCGCTGGACCCACGAGGAGGTCCGCGACTGGACCGCCGAACTCGCCGGCGGACTCCACGATCTCGGTCTCGAGCCCGGCGACCGACTGCTGCTCTTCCTGCCGAACTGTCCGCAGTACCTCGTCGCCTCGCTCGGCGCGTTCAAGGCCGGCGTCGAAATCTCGCCGGTCAACCCGCAGTACAAGCGCCGCGAAGTGGCCTACCAGATGGAGGACACGAACGCGAGCGCGATCGTTACCCATCCGGCGCTACGGGAGGTCGTCGATCAAGCGATCGAGGACGCCGGGATGGATCCCGAAATCATCACCATCCAGAGCGAGGACTGGCCGCGGGACGACGCGGACCACGCCTTCGAGGAACTGCGCGGCGAGCCGACGCTGGTCGATCGCGCGGACGACGACGTCGCCCTGTTACCCTACACCTCCGGGACGACGGGCGATCCGAAGGGCGTCCAGCTCACCCACGAGAACACCCGGGCCCAGCTCATGTGGCCCCTGACCGCCTCGAACGTCGACGTCGAGCCCGAGGACATCCGCAGCCTCACGTGGCTCCCCCTCTACCACATCACCGGCTTCACCCACACGGCCCTCCAGCCACTGGTCGGCGGCGGCCGGCTCTACTTCCGCAGCGCCCTCGAGTGGGACGCCCAGGAGTGCATGCAGCTCATCGAGGAAGAGGGGATCACCCACTTCGTCGGCGTGACGACGATGTACGCGGACATGGTCGAGTCCGAGGAGTTCGGCGAGTACGATCTCAGCAGTCTCGAGTCGGCCTCCGAGGGGGGCGCGAAGCTCTCGACCGCGGTCCAAGAGCGGTTCGAGGAGACCGCGGGCGTCGACATCTCGGAGGGGTACGGCCTCACCGAGACCCACGGCGCGACCCACACCCAGAGCGGCTCGACGTTCGGCCTGAAACACGGCACGATCGGCCAGCCCCTGCGGATGACCGACTGCAAGATCGTCGACGAGGCCGGCGACGAGGTCGCGCCCGGCGAGGAAGGCGAACTCGTCGTTCGCGGCCCGCAGGTGATGACGGGGTATCTCAACTTGCCCGAGGCGACCGAACAGGCCTTCACCGAGAACGGTTACTTCCGGACCGGCGACATCGCCCGCCGCGACGGGAACAACTACTACGAGATCGTCGACCGGAAGAAGCACATGATCAACACCGCCGGCTACAACGTCTACCCCAGCGAACTCGAGAACCTCCTCCTCGAGCACGAGGCCGTCGCGGACGCCGCCGTCGTGGGGATCCCGGACGAACGACGCAACGAGGTGCCGAAGGCGTTCGTCGTCCCCGCCTCCGGCGTCGAGTCCGGCAGCGACGTGACCGCCGAGGAGCTCACGGAGTTCTGTCTCGAGAAAGTGGCCAGCTACAAACACCCTCGCGAGATCGAGTTCATCGACGAACTCCCGCGGACGACGAGCGGGAAGATTCAGAAGTTCAAGCTCGAAGACGACGTGAACTGATCGGCTCACGGGAGCCCCTCTCGTCCGTGGCCTACGTCGTCTCGTAGTATCGAACGCCGTCGTCGGTTGTATACGTAACCTCGTCTCGGTTCTCGAGCGTGCCGAGCGCCCCGAGCGTGTCGAGTACCGGAGCCATATGCCGAACGTCGCCGACGCGCTGTTCGGCGATCTCGAGCGCCGTGGCGGGTTCGATCGCCGCGGTCGCCGCTCGCGTCTTCTCGAGCAGTTCGTCGAGTCGGTTGCGCGTCGCGCCGACGGTCCGCTGGGGGTCCTCGAATGTCGGGCCGTGGCCGGGGAAGACGTGAGTGGCGGTCGTCTCGGTCAGCCGATCCATCGCCTCGTAGTAGGCGTCGACGGCCTCGTCGGCACCCCGATCAAGCCCGACCTGAAAGGCCCCGGCGCGGAACGGCTCGATCAGCGCGTCGCCCGAAAAGAGGATCGTCGTCCCCGCGACCGTCGTCTCGAAACACAGGTGATCGACCGCGTGGCCCGGCGTTTCGAACGATTCGAACGTCCGATCACCGACGGTGAACGTCGCATCGGATTCGATGGCGCGGGCGGTTTCAGGGTCGACCAGCCGTCTATCACGACGGAGCGACTTCACTTCCTCGTCGACGATCTCCGCGAGATCGTCACCGCGATAGCCCGCCGCGGTCGACGCGTCCCGGAATTCGGCGCGGGTCGCCTCGAGATCGCGATCGAGTCTGGAAAGTCCGGTCTGGGGGACGTGAACCGTTGCGCCGGCCGCTCTGAGGACCGGTAGCTGCCCGATGTGGTCGCTGTGAACGTGGGTTACGAGTACGTGATCGATATCGGACGGCTCGAAGTCGACGGCCTCGAGTCCCTCGCGCAGTTCCGACTCGCCTGCGTCGTCCGGCGCACCCGCGTCGATCAGAATCGGTTCCGGCCCCTCGAGGAGGTAGCCGGCGACGTGTTTCGGCGGCCAGGGAACGTCGAACTCGAGGCGATGGATCCGCGAGAGAGCGTCGTCAGTTCGAACGGGGCTGCAAGAAGCGTCGGTAGTCATTATTCCGAGAAGTGCCAGCCAGCCACATAAACGTCGCGCCCGAACGCGCAGCCGGCGGTCGGATTCATCGCGTTCGTGGCGGAATTTGCCTCGATCTGCTCGGCGGGCGTTTCATCGAGCTTTCATCGAACGATCTCTCCGAGAGAGAAGAGAAATGGAGCGTCCTGCTATCGTGGCAACACGGAATCGCCACGCCCTCCCCAGCCGATTCGCTCGGTCACTGGCTCACGGCCTTCGGCCGTTCGCCTTTCCGCGGCGCTTTGCGCCGCGCTTCCGTTCTCTCGCTCATCCCTCGCACGGAGTCGAGCAGACGGTTCGACGACGGCGAACCGTCGCACAGCGCGCGCCACCGCCCGACGGTTTCTCGGCTCGGCCCAGTGCGATACCGCCCCTCCGTATCTCGACTCGGTGGGGCCGGGCACTTGACAAGCTTTAATGGCTCCATGCCGTTACAGGAAGGTAATGGCTTTTGAGGACCTGCTCGAGGATCCGGTAATCCAGAAATATTTGCACGAGCTGGTCGGTCCCAAGGGGATGCCCGTCGCTGCGGCACCGCCGGACGGCGAAGTGACCGACGAGGAGCTCGCCGAGGAACTCGACCTCGAGTTGAACGACGTGCGGCGCGCGCTGTTCATTCTGTACGAGAACGATCTCGCCACGTATCGGCGACTGCGCGACGAGGACTCGGGGTGGCTGACCTACCTCTGGACCTTCGAGTACGACAACATTCCGGAGAACCTCGAGGAGGAGATGTACCGGCTCCACGAGGCGCTCGACGACCGCCGAGAGTACGAGCGCAACCACGAGTTCTACCTCTGCGAGATCTGTTCCATTCGGTTCGAGTTCGGCGAAGCGATGGACTTCGGCTTCGAGTGTCCGGAGTGTGGCTCGCCGCTGGAATCGATGGATAACGATCGCCTGGTCAACGCGATGGACGACCGCCTCGCGTCGCTCGAGGACGAACTCAACCTGGACGCCTAATGGTCGTACTCGCAACTAAACTGTACGTCGAAGGAGACGCCCGCGAGCGCTCGCTGGATTCGCTGCGGTCGCTGGTCACCAACGAAATCGGCGAACTCGACGTCGAATTCGAGATCGGGATCCGTCACGACGACTTCCCGTCGGTGACGATCGAGGGCGACGACGCCACCGTCGCGCGAAACGTCCTCCGCGAGGAGTTCGGCGAGATCGTCCCCGACCTTGAGGCCGGCGAAACGTACGTCGGCACGCTCGAGTCCTGGGACGACGACGGGTTCGTCCTCGACGCGGGACAGGGCGACGGCGTCCGGATCACGACCGACGAACTCGGGCTCGGCCCGGGGTCGGCGACGCAGATCCGCGAGCGGTACGGGCTCGTTCAGCATCTGCCGTTGCAGTTCGTGTACGGCGGCGATGCGGATAGCGACGATGATGCCGACGCCACTCCGTCCCGGCTCGCCGACGCCGAGCAGGATCGGCTCTACGGGTGGACCCGCGGCGACGGGCGGCTCAACGTCAACAGCGCGACGCGAGCCGAGGTTCGGGCCACGCTCAACCGCGCCGGCCACGCGCAGGACTACGTCACCGTCGAACGACTCGGGCTGCTCGAGCAGAGCGTCATCTGTACCGAAAACACCGAC
Source organism: Natrinema soli (assembly GCF_028618695.1). Next base: position 8,513 of record NZ_JAQIVI010000453.1, read on the forward strand.
CCGCCGGGTCTCCTCGCGAGCGTCGGCGAGTACCTCCCGGCCGAGCTCCGCTGTGTCGTTCCCTAGCATGAACCGACGGCTCGTTTTCGCGACGATCGCGGTCGTGTTGCTGACGACGGGAGCCGGCTGCTCGGCGTTCTTCGGCGGACTCTCGGACGAGGAGCTCGACCGCGAGCAGGAGTACGGCGACCTGCGTGAGACCGAGACTGACGCCGACGTCACCATCGCGCTCGAGGACGGAAACCTGCTCGGCGGCGGCGAGTTCCGGGCCGTCTACGACCTCAGCGGGACCGACGAACTGGAGTTGCACCAGTCGACCCTCTTTAGCGACGAACCGCTGAACATCCACAGCGTTCGCTACTGGTATCCCAACGGCACCGAACTCACGGGCTCGGAGCTCGAGATCGAACAGGGAGGATCGGCGACCACCGTCCAGGTTCCCGACGGGGACGGCACGCTCGCGTTCTCCGGCGAGGCCGGGCGCAAGACGTTCCAGCAGCCGGCCTACGTCGCGGGCTCCTACGAGGTGCTGGTCCCCGAGGGTCATCGGACGTCGAATTTCCTGTTCGGCGACGTGTCGCCTAACGGGTACGAGCGCACGGTTGCCGACGATCAGGAGCGACTCTACTGGGAGGAAATCGACGAGGACAGCACGGTCTCGCTTCGATACTATCTCGCGCGTGACATCCCGCTGTTCCTCGGTCTCATCGGGGCGGTCGTCCTCATCGGCGGCATCGGGATCGGCTACTACTACCGACAGGCCAAGCGACTCCGGGAGCAACGAGAGGAGTTCGGCGTCGACGACGATTCCGACGACGGGCCGCCGGGGCTCCTGTAGTCAGGTCGACATCGATTTTCCGGCTGATTCAGCGTTTATCCGATCGGGACGGCCGCTCAGCCGTGTATCGTTCGTTCGTCGAGCCAGACGACGTCCGAGCCGTCGATCTCGAGTCGGCCTTTGACGTGGGTCGTGTTCGTGCGTGGCGGCTCGAGCGCGGCCGTTCGGACGGTTCTGGTCGCCTCGACGTGGTCGACGAGCCAGCTGTAATAGCGGTCCGTCTCGTCGGTAACGGCGAAAACGAGGAGTTTCGGCTCGTCGACCCGGGTCGCCGTTCGAAACGTCGAACCGAACACCCGGGGGAGGTCGACCACTCTGACTCGTTCACCGGCGACGGTGATCGTCCCCGCGTTCCACGGATCGGCGGTGTCGGCGAGGGAAGCGTCGTCAGCGACGCCCAGCATGGAGGCCACGGACTCGGCCCTGACGCAGTATCGCCGCTCCTCGAGGTCGAACGTGAGGACGGTCACGCGTTCGTCGTCGGTGCTGGGTTCGTCGTTCGAAGCCGATGCCATTTCGTCTGAAGACTTCCCGTTCGGAAAATAAGCCTTCCGGTGCGCAACGTGGGGTGGATGCGTCCGGACACATATCAACGTAGTGAACATACGTGACGGAGTCAACGTTTTAGTGATGGCCGCTGATACACGAACGAGACCATGGCCCCGGACCTCTCCGAGAAGCTCCTCGGAATCGATATCGACGACGCCGATCGCACCCGCGATTCGGACGGCGGGGACGACGAGCAGGAAGAACTCCGTCAGTTCGTCTTCGCCGGCGTCGGTGAACACCGACTCGCACTGCCGGTGGACGCGGTCAGAACGATCACCGAACCACCGACGGAGCTGACCCGCGTCCCACGCGCGCCGCCCGCGATCGAGGGACTAATGGATCTCAGGGGCGAGATCACGGCCGTCCTCGATCCGCGGGTTCACTTCCCGGTCTCCGAATCCCGCTCGGGCCGCGAGCGACTGCTCGTGCTCGATCGCTCGAGCGACCGACAGTCGGCAGCGATCCGCGTCGACGAGGTGATCGGCGTCGAGACCGTCCCCGAAAGCGACGTGATCGACGCGGACACCGTCGGTGCCAGTGAGCTGTCGGGCGACGCCCTCGATCATCCCCTGGTCCTCGCACTCGTTACGCAAGAACGGAAACCGGAGCCGCGCGTCGGACGCGCGACCACGGACGGATCGGCCGACGACGGTGTCGAGACACCCGGGGCCGGAGCGACAGTCGGTGGCGGCGGTTCCGCGGCGCTGTCGTCGGCTCGTCGCACGAGCGGCGGCGAGCCGATCGGGGAGACGTTCGAGATCGAATCGGACGAGGACACCGCCGACGATATCGATGCGAGCGAGACGGACGATTCGACGCAGGAGATCATCGTCGAAGCGACCGCGCTCGTCGATATCGACCGACTGCTGTTGGCGTCGGAAAACCGGTAAGACTGCTGCGAACCGGCGGTTTTCGATCCTCTGCTCTGAGTGGGGTCTCCGGGGCAGATTCGACATTTATCATGACTGATAATCGAGAGACAGCATTTATGGTAGTTGTATCTCTACGGACGTTTGGTGTACTACTGAATGTCGACAGGGGTGCTCATCGTGGACGACTCTCATTTTATGCGGAACCTATTGCGGCAGATCTTGGAACAAGATTACCGCATTCTCGGGGAGGCGTCCAACGGAGCAGAAGCCGTCAAACTGTACAAAGAACACGACCCCGACATCGTCATGATGGATATCGTGATGCCGAAATGCAACGGCATCAAGGCGACCGCGGCGATCAAGAAAATCGATCCGGACGCCCGCGTCATCATGTGTACGAGCGTTGGACAGCGTGAGAAAATGAAACTCGCCGTGAAAGCTGGTGCGGACGGCTACGTGACGAAACCGTTCGAGGAGCCCAGCGTTAGAAAGGCCCTCTCAGACGTTGTCGCGGCATGACGCGAGCACTCGTTGTCGACGACTCGAGGTTCATGCGGACAGTCATCGGCAACGCGCTCGGCAAGGCCGGCTACGAGGTCGAAACGGCGGCGAACGGCGCGGACGGTGTGGTACTCGCCTCGACCTTCGACCCGGACGTCGTCACGATGGATGTCGAAATGCCCGAGATGGGCGGCATCGATGCCGTCGAGCGGATCATGGCGACGAATCCGACTATGATCCTCATGCTCAGCGTTCACACTGAACGCGGTACTGAGGCCACGCTCGACGCCCTCGAGCGCGGTGCCGTCGATTTCCTTCACAAGCCCGACGGCTCCGACTCGCGCAACATCGCCCACCTCACGGACGAGGTCGTCGCGAAAGTCGACGACTTGGCCGAGGCGAACGTCTCGTCGGTCGCACTCGCTCGCGCCACGGCGGCGGCTCACTCGACCCGATCGGGACGGGCCGGCGGCCCGGGATACAATACCGCGACCGGAAACGCCGTCGCGGGCG
>NZ_JAQIVI010000454.1 GCF_028618695.1 Natrinema soli
TCGTACCCTTCGCGGCGCACGCCGGTCGGCCAGTCCTCGTCGAGCCCGAAGTACGTCGCCGATTCCCGGTCGGGATCGACCGAGCGGGCGGCGGCGTCGACGAGGCTGCCGTCCTCGATCGGGACGTAGCCGACGAGATCACCCACTTCGTCGTCGGCGACGCCACCGTCGACTGGTGACGGCTGGAGAACCGGTTCACCGAAATCGGCCGCGTTCGAGCGGGCGTAGACGTGATTGTTCGACAGCCGAACGAGATCACCGGCCTCGACGGCGTCGTCCCAGGTCGCGGCTCCGGCGGACGCTTCCTCGACGCGAGCCGGATACGGGCCGCCGGTGCCGGCCGTCGAGTTCGCGTTGATCTCACTGACGCCGGCGGGAACGGGCCGGTGGCGGCCCTGTCGGTCCTCGGCGGCCTCGGGCATCGGCTCGAGGGTCGACAGCGCGTCGAATCCCTCCCGTTTCTCGTCGTATCCCGAATCGACGACGCTGACGTCGACGTCATCGCCGGCCTCGGCCACGCGCGTTTCGACGTCGTCCTCGTCACTGAGACAGTCCCGCGGTCGCTTCTGCGAGACGAACACCGTAACCCGATCTTCGTCTTCGTCGTAGTCAACGCCGATCACGTTCTCGCACTCGAGCAGGTACTCGTACGCTTGTGTGGAGGTCATATCCGGTCAGTACGTTGGACGTTCGCACAGATATTATTATCCACTATTCGTTACGGTTCCCAGCTGCTCTATCAGCGCCCGTTTCAGCCAACTTAAGGGGGCCGCGCTCGAGACACCGGGTAGGTGGCCATCAGATGTCCGACCTACCGGACGATTTCGACTGTACGATAACCAACTGGGAGTATATTTACGGCCTGTGCCGGGACTTCGCCGACGACGTGCGCGACGACGCGTTCGAGCCGGACGGCGTCGTCGCGCTGGCCCGGGGCGGCTGGTTCGCGGGGCGGTGTCTCTGTGACTTCCTCGGGCTGGACGACCTGACGAGCCTGAAGATGGAACACTACGTCGGCACTGCCGAAAAGTCCGGCGAGCCGACGGTCCGCTATCCGATGCCAGAGGGGAGCGTCGAGGGCAAGGACGTCCTCATCATCGACGACATCGCCGACACCGGCGGCTCGATCCAGCGGGCGTACGAGTACGTCGACGACCGCGACGCCGGCGAGGTCCACACCGCGACCCTCCAACTGCTCGGCACCAGCGAGTTCCAGCCCGACTACGTCGGCGAACGGCTCGAGGAGTGGACCTGGGTCGTCTACCCGTGGAACTTCATCGAGGACATGGTGGACCTGATCTCCAGTGCGATGGAAAAGGCCGACCAGGAGAGCTTCACGAACGAGGAGATCCGTCACTTCCTTACCGAACACCACGGCATCGAGCGCATCGAGATGGAGATCGCCCAGCCTGACCGGCTGTCGGAAGTCCTGAGCGAGATGGAACGCCGCGAGCTGCTCGAGTCGATCGAGACGGGCGAGTGGACGCTCGTCGAGAACTGACTGTTCGACCCGTTCTCCGCTCGACGTAGCTTCCCGTCCACCCGTCCGCTTGTCACTCCGACGCGGACTCGGTATCCGCCGTTTTCGTCGTCCCCTCAGTCGGACCCTCGATTTCTCCGTCTCGGTCAACCAGCGCCCCCTTCCACCTGCCGCGGCTGAACCACGCGACTGCGGCGATCGCACCGACGATATCGCCGATCACGACGCCCGTCCAGATGCCCGTCGTCCCCCAGTCGGCGACGAAGACCAGAGAGGCGGTGACGGGGACGCGCACGATCCACAGCCCGAGCACGGCGAACGCGAGCGCCGTCTTCGTGTTGCCGGCCCCGCGGAACGCGCCTTGAATGACCTGCAAGACGCCCATGAAGGCGAAGCCGACCGCGGCGAAGCGGAGGTAGGTCACGCCGTAGTCGATCGTCGCCGCTTTCCCCGCCGCGTCGGCCGTGACGAACACCGAGACGAACGGCTCCGGAAAGAGGAATGCAAGTACACCGGCCGCGAACATGACCGCGCCGATCACGCTCGCGGCGAGCCGGACCGCTCTCGCCGCCCGGTCGGGTTTCCCCGCGCCCAGGTTCTGGCCGACGATCGAGTCCGTCGCCTGCCCCAATCCCATCGCCGGCAGGAAGGCCAGCGAGATCAGCCGATTGCCCAGCCCGTAGGCCGCGACGACCGCCGGCGGGAAGGTGACGACGATGGCCGTCATCGCGACGAGGGCGAGGGCGGTCATTGACTGCTCGAGCGCCGTCGGGACCCCCAACCGGGTGATCTTCGCGACGTACTCCCAGCGCGGTCGGAGGTGGCTGGGCTGGATATCCGGACCCACGTCGGTGTAGTACAGCAGGTAAAAGCCGATCGCCGTCGCGAGCCCCCGCGAGATGAGGGTCGCGACGGCGGCCCCTTCGACCTCGAGGCGGGGGAACGGACCGACGCCGAAGATGAACAGCGGATCGAGCGCGAGATTGCAGACGACGCTGACGAGCATCACGCGCATCGGCGCGCGCGTGCTGCCGTAGCCCCGCATGAGCGCGACGAAGACGAAAAAGCCGAAGAGAAAGGGGAGCCCGAGGAAGAAGATCCGGAGATAGCCGGCCGCGAGCGGGATGATCTCGGCCTGCGTCGCGGCGTCGGCGGGCAGGGCGGCGAGGAGCGGCCCGGTGGCGAAAAAGCCCAGGGCGCTCAACCCGACGGCGACCAGCGAGACGAACGATAACGTCTGGCCGGCGATCAGCCCCGCATCGCCGCTCTTCGCGCCGGTGTGCTGGGCGATCAGGATCGCGCCGGCCGTGGTGAAGCCGCCGCCGATCGCGATCAGTAAGAAGAGGATCGGAAACGCGAGGCTCACGGCCCCCACCGCGTCGGGCGAGAGCGCCCCCAGCCAGAAGGTGTCGCCCACGTTGTAGGCGACCTGTAGCAGCTGAATGACCACGAGCGGCCACGCGAGCCGGATCATCGGTCGAACGAGCGGGCCGTCCGTGAGCGTTCCATCGTCCGATTCCGCAACCATATCCGAAGCATGACGCGGCGGTATTTGGGTTCTCGTGAGTCGTGGTAGCGACGGCCATCGGTTTCGATTGCCGGCGCGGATCACCGCTTCCCGACGAGCCCGGGACGGGAACCAGTCCGTTTACGGTCCCGCTCGGCCCATCTCTCGCCATGACGATCGGCGTAATCGGCGGCAGCGGTATCTACGACGCACTGCCACTCGAGAACACCCGCAAAGCGGAGATTTCGACACCGTACGGCGAGCCCAGCGAGGCGGTGACGATCGGCGAACTCGCCGGTCGCGAGGTCGCCTTCCTCCCGCGCCACGGCGAGGATCACCAGCACCCGCCGACCGACGCGGCGTACCGGGCGAACATCTACGCGCTGAAGTCGGTCGGCGTCGACCGGGTTATCGCCACGAACGCGGTCGGGAGCCTGCGCGAGGACCTGCCGCCGCGGACGCTGGTCGTCCCCGACCAGATCTTCGACCGAACCAAGCACCGCTCGCCGACCTTCTTCGGCGACGGCATGGTCGTCCACATGGGCTTTGCCGATCCCTACTGTCCGGAGATGGTTTCCCACCTCGCAGCATCGGCACGGGAAGCGACCGAGGACGGAACGAAAACCCAGGAAGACGGCACGTACGTCTGCATCGAAGGCCCGCAGTATTCCACCCGGGCCGAGAGCGAGTTCTACCGCGATCAGGGCTGGGACATCGTCGGCATGACCGCAATCCCGGAGGCGAAACTCGCCCGCGAGGCCGAGCTGAGCTACGCCACCGTCGCCGGCGTCACCGATTACGACGTCTGGAAGCAAGACAGCGAGGTCACGCTCGAGGAGGTCCTCGAGAACGCCGCGGCAAACCGGGACGCGATCAACGCGGTCGTCGAGCGCGCGATCCGAACGATGCCCGAGGACTTCGAGAGCGAAGCCTGGAGCGCGCTCGAAGGGACGATCAACACGCCACAGGAGGCGATCCCCGAGGAGACGCTCGAGCGCGTCGACCTGCTGGCCGGCGACTACCTCGAGTGAGTCTACTCGAACGCGCGCCTGAGCTCCAGCGCGGTCGTCTCGTCGTTTCGGTCGATGCGCCGGGCCCGCTCGAGGCGCGGCGGTTCGCCGTCCGACCGCATCCCGTCGCCTGACGGCGATTCCGTTTCCCGTTCCTGTTTCACATCTCGTCTCCGGTCCGGTTCCCGCGCCGTCGATCGGGTCGGCGTCGGATCCGTCCCCGCGGCTCGCTCGCCCTCGGGGCGCGAATCGATAGCGTCCCCGAGCGCGACGCAGTCGCCACAGAAGTCGTTGCTCCCCCACTCGAGGGTGTGAAGTGGCACGCCGAGGGCGACGATCTGTCGGGCGTAGCGGCGGTGCGTGCCGGATTCGGCCAGCACGCCACAGCGGACGCACTGTCGCCGACCGGTTTCGAACGGCTCCTCCTCGAACCGGTACTCGATCCCGAACGTGTGGGCCGGATACAGCGGGAGGCGGCTCACGAGGAGAGTTCCGACGAGGACCACTAGGAAACACACGGCCGAGACCCACATCGCGACCGTCGGCTCGAACCGGAACAGCGGCCCGACCATGGCCCCTGCGAGGAGGGCGATCGGCAGCAGCTTCCGAACCAGCGCGAACGTCTCGACGCGACTGCGAAAGAGGACATCGTCCGGCCTCGTCATCGACTCGAGGTTTCGCCGGTGCGGGCTAAACGCTTGTGGGCGCTCGAGGAGATCGAATCGGGAGCCAGCACGACTGCCGGTCGATAGCCGAGCGCGGTACCGAATATCCGGCGTTCAATAGGGTGCGAACCGACGAAGTCACGAACTGAACTCATTCACTCACTCGACCCAGAACGCTCGTTGCCGATCTTCGATTTCCGCAAGTACCATCGAGAGGATATCACGCCAATCCGGCGGGAGTGACGAGTCAATCCCCGGTGTCGGAGCGTCGGGACCGGGATGCACGTGATCGCGCTCGTTGTGATCGGACGGATGTCGATCCCATCGATGATCGAACGTCCCCTCGTCATGCGTTTCGTGATAATGAAGCGAGCAGTCGCCGTTCTCGAACCAAACGAGCTCCAGACGGGCCGTGCGAACGCTGCGCGGATAGAAGCTGGAATCGAATACGCACACCACTCGATCCGGTGCGAACGACGGCTGTTCGTCGATCTGATCGAACCGGTCGTCGGTAGTCAGTCGTTCCGCGATGACCTCGAGCCGGTCGAAATCGACCGGTGCTCCGCTGATGTCTTCAGGTGTTCCTGTCCCGTCGTCTTGGTCGGTCATACAGCCGTTCGCTGCGCTGTCGAATCGCCCGAATCAGTCCGCAACGCCCGTTCGAGAAGGCTGATCCGACGACGAGTCGTCTTCCACGCGGAAACGTCTTCCCAGACTTCCTCGACTGAGCGATCGCTATCCGAGGCGCGAGCAGCGACCGAAACGTCGTTCGGGGAGTCGGCCTCGAATACCTCACTGTATTCCTCGTCGCGCTCCGTCTCCGCGGTCAGGTAGTCGAGGAGTTCATCGGTCGTGTGTCGATCCCGGAGTCGCTGGACGCGACGCCAGTTCAGGTACTCCTGATTCCGCTCGTACGTCGCTGGCGATTCGGTGACCTGTGTGACGATCCCCATTCGGTTGAACCACTTCAAGTACTCCCGTGCCGCATCTACGCCGTGACCGGCGTGCTCGGCGACATCACCGACCGTCGCTGGACTATCTAGTCCGAGAACCGCATCCAAGAAGTCGTCGCGCGTGCGATCGCCGTGAACGACTTCCGCGGGAGGAGTCAGCGAACCGAATTCCGGCGATTCTGCGCGTTCGTCGGCATCCGCTTTCAGTTCTGCGGTCGGTTCATCCATGTCTGAAGCGTCGAGCCGAAACGGAATAAATCTTGTTTCAACGGAATACTCAGCGACTATCTGTAGTCGATGAACGAATACGTGGTAGTATCACACCCAAAACAACCGCTCGCCCCCGTCGGTCGCTCACAGGAATACACTCGTGACTGAGTCAGATCATTCCCGCCTATATAGAATGCAGCCTGCAGACACGACCAGCATCTCGGAAGAAAACACTCAGTCAGCGATCGCTTCGGTCGCCTCGGCCTCTACTGCCGCCTCTTTGACCCAGAGGTCGCCGAATAGTTCGTCCTGCTCGAGCGTGATCCGACCCCGATGGGCCAGAAAGAGCAACGCGAGGTAGGTCATCACGCGCGTGCCGCCGACCCCGTCTATTTCGGCGTACAACACCTCGTCGCGGCCTCGCTCGTAGTGGTCCTCGAGTTCCGTCTCGACGTCGTCGATGACCGCTTCGATGTCCTCCTCGTGGGTCGTGTGGGTCACGTCGTCGCTGGTCGGCTCGTCGTCGACCCGGAAGTCGTCGCCCGAGTGGTAGTTCAGCTCCTGCACGCCGCGGTCGTACCCCTTCGGCGAATCGCTCGTGTCGTAACTTCGCGATTCCTTCCACCAGGTGTCGCGCTCGGCGGTCCGAAGCTCGCGGACCAGTTCGTCCAGCGTTTCCGGCTTTCCGCGGGCGTGCTTGCGCTCGAGGCGGCGCTCCATCTCCTCCTCGAGGTTCTCGACGGGATCGAACCCCGGCGGATACTCCCGACCGTCGTCGTCCTCCGGGTCCATCGCCCCCTCGTCGGCGAAGGGGGCTTCCCACGGCGGGAGCTCCTCCTCGTCGGGCTCGTCGGTGGCGAACAGTTCGTCGCTTTTCATCCGCAGGAGGACGCTCGCGTAGAACAGCGCCCGCCCGGAGGTTCGCAGGTCGACCTCGTCGATTGCCTCGAGGAACTTGTCGGTGACCGCGACGATGTCGATATCCCACGGATCGATGTCGCCGTCCTTCGCGAGCTGGACGAGCAGTTCGACGGGCTCGACCGTCTCCTCGTCTTCGTCGTCTTCGGACGTCTCCGTGGCCGTTTCGATGTCCGCGAACTCGAGGACCGATTCGGTGGATCCGTCCTCGAGGCCGCGGTCCTCGTCGTCCTCGGAATCCGTATCGGTCCTCGAGGCTGACTCACCCGGCGGTTCGCGGTCTTCGTGACCGGTGATATCGAGCGGAATGTCGTCGCCGCCGTCGGTTCGCAGTTCGCTCGCCTGTTCGGAATCGCCGCTCGCATCGTTCGGGGCTTCTTGCGTCGTCTTCGACTCCTCGGGCACCTCGCTGTCTCGCGGGTCGCTTCGCTCACGGGTCACTTCGTTCCCCGTTCGCTTCTCCGAGGTCGTCACTTCGTTCCGGCCTCGCTCTTGCTCCCCGCTCGACGTTCCGGAGCCGCTGTGTGGCTCCCTAGTCATCAGCGGGAACCTCCCCACTACTCAGATCGATTCCAGTAACAGCGCTCACGTTATCCTGTTGCATCGTCACGCCGATCGCCCGCTCGGAGCGATCGAGCATCGCCGACCGGTGGGAGACGACGACGAACTGGGCCTTGTCGGAGAGTTCGTCGACCATCTCGCCGATCCGATCGGCGTTGACGGCGTCGAGGAAGGCGTCGACCTCGTCGAGCGCGTAGAACGGGGCCGGGTTGTGCCGCTGGATCGCGAAGATAAAGGCGAGCGCGGTCAGCGACTTCTCGCCGCCGGACATCGCGTCAAGCCGCTGGATCGGCTTGTCGCCCGGCTGTGCCTTCATCGTCAGCCCGCCGTCGAACGGATCGTCCTCGTTCTCGAGGTGCAGCGTCCCCGTCCCCTCCGAAAGCTTCTCGAATATTTCGGTGAAATGAGCGGCGATCGCATCGTAGGCGTCCATGAACGTCTGTTTCTTCTGGGTCTCGTACTGCTCGATCCGCTCGCGGATGCCGTCGGCCTCTTCGACCAGCGTTTCCCTGCCCTCCTCGAGCGTCTCGAGATCGCTCCGGACCTCGTCGTACTCGTCGATCGCGAGCATGTTCACCGGCTCCATCGCTTCCATATCCGCCTGCAGGAGGTCGATCATCTCGAGGACGGTGTCGTGATCCGGCACGTCCTCGGGGTCGTAGTCGCCGACCTCCGATTCGAGGGACTCGATCTCCCACTCGAGGCTGCTCGCGCGCTCGCCGGCGTCCTCGAGTTTGCTTTCGACGGCGTTGACCCGATCCTGCTGTTTGTCGCGGTCCGTCCGAGCCTCGGAGAGCTCCTCCTTGAGGTCGCTCCGCTCGGCTTTCAGTTCCGTGAGCTCTTCTTCGAGTTCCGCGACGGCTTCGTGTTTCGCCTCGAGCGTCTCGCGTTTCGCGTCGATCTCCTCCTCGTACCCGTCGATCCGGTCTTCGTGCTCGGCCGTGCGGTTCTGGGCCGCCTCGATGTCGTCGTGGAGGTCCTCGATGGCATCCTCTGCGTACTCCTTCTCGAGGCTCAGCTCGTTGAGTTCGTTGTCGAGTTCCTGAATTCGATCCTCGCGCTCGTCGATTTCGGCCTCGAGCCCCTCGATCTGGTCGGTCAACTCGGGGATCTTCGAATCCGCGAGTTCGCGCTCGAGATCGGAAATATCCGCCTCGAGTTCCTCGACCGTCGCCGTCTTCGCGTCGATCTCGTCGGAGATCTCGTTCATCCGCTCGTCGACCGACTCGCGCTCCTCGCGGAGCTCCTCGAGGTCCGCCTCGAGGGATTCGATCTCGGCCTCGATCTCCTCGCGTTTCTCGTCGAGGCCCTCGAGTTCGGACTCGATCGACCGAACTTCGTCGGCCGCGTCGCTCTTGCGGTCGCGGGCGTCGTCGAGTCGCTCCTCGACGCCGCGGGAGTCCTCGCGGAGGGACTTCCGTTCCTCCTGCAGTTCCGTGATCTGTTTCGCGACGCGCTCGAGTTGGCCCTCGCCGCCGCCGGTAAAGGAGTAGCGCGAGCCGCCGCCGGAGCCGCCGGTCATCGCCCCGCTCTTCTCGACGAGGTCGCCGTCGAGCGTGACCATCCGATAGTCCCCCATGTACGAGCGGGCGGTCTCGATGTTCTCGACGACCAGCGTGTCACCGAGAACGTAGGAGAAGACCCCGGCGTATTCGCTATCGAAGTCGACGAGGTTGTACGCGAAGTCGACGATCCCCGGATCGCTCGGCGCGTTGGGGAGCCGACGCTGGCTCATGTCCGTCAGCGGCAGGAAGGTCGCTCTTCCCGCGTTTCGGGACTTGAGATGCTCGATACACTGCTGGCCGATGACGTCGTCGTCGACGATCACGTTCGCCAGCCGACCGCCGGCGGCGGTCTCGCAGGCGACCGCGTACTCGCCGGGAACGGTCCCCAGCTGGGCGACCGCGCCGTGAACGCCGTCGATCCCCGAGTTGAGGATCGTCGTCACCGCGCGACCGAACGAGGAATCGCCGCTCTCGCCCGCGTTGGCCTCGAGCTCGGCGTACTCCTGTTGTTTCGCCTGGATCTCGTCGTCGAGGTCGTCGATATCGGACTGCAGCCGTCGCTTCTCGCTCTTGAGGTCGTCGACAACCTCCGCGATGTTCGCGCGGTTCCGCTCGGCCTTCTCGAGTTCCCGCTCGAGGTCGCCGCGCCGGCTTTCGAGTTCGGGGAGCTCCTCGCGTCTCTCCTCGATCGTCGCTTCCTTCTCGCTGATCGCGTTCGAGCGGCGGCGGGCCTCGTCGAGCAGGCGATCCTGTTCGCGCTGGAGGTCGTTTCGCTCGGTCTTCGCGTCCTCCAGTTCCTCCTTGCGCTCGGCCAGATCGGTCTTGAGCTCGTCGAACTCGGTGTCGACGGCCTCGATTTCGGCCTTGAGTTCGTCGCGCTCGTCCTCGCGTTCCTGAATCTCGGATTTGATCGAGGCCTTCTCGAGTTTGTGCTCGCGCATCTCGTCCGTGAGGTCGTCGATCGTCTCCTGCTTGCGATCGATCTGGACGAACGCCTCGCGGCGCTTGGATTCGGCCTCCTCGATCGCCTCCTCGCTGGCCTCGATCTTGTCCTCGAGCCGCGAGATGTCGCCTTTGATCTCCTCGATCTCGCTCTTGATCCGGAGCTGTTCGTCCTCGCCCTTGCGCTCGATTTCCGCGTTCAGGTCCTCGAGGTCTTCCTGGAGGCGGACGACCGTCCCCTCGCGCTCGTCGAGTTCGCGCTGGAGCTCTCGGAGTTCGTCCTCGAGGTCGTCGACCTCGCTCTCGACCGACGCGAGTTCGGCGCGTTTCTCCTCGAGTTCGCTGGCCTTCTTGTAGCCCTCGTACTCCTCCTGTTCGCGGCGGAGCCGGCGGTAGCGCATGGCCTCACGGCGCTCGTCCGCGAGCTGGTCGAGGCGGTCGCGTTTCTCCTCGATGCGGAGTTCGGCCTCGTCGATCCGTTCCTGGACCGTCTCGAGTTCGCCGAAGGCGTCTTCCTTCTTGGCGTCGAACTCCGCGACGCCCGCGATCTCGTCGATGATCTCCCGGCGGGCGTGGGGCGTCATGTTGATGATCTCGGTGACGTCGCCCTGCATGACGACGTTGTACCCCTCCGGCGTGATCCCAGCCTGTGCGAGCAGGTCCTGAATGTCCGAGAGGTTGACCGAGCGATCGTTGAGGTAGTAGTAGGAGTAGTAGTTGTCCTCGGTCTCTTTCACTCGCCGGCGGATGCGAATCTCGTCGACGTCGCCGACGTCGTCGCTACCCGCGGCGTTGACGACCTGCGATCGATCGAGGGTGCCCTCGGAGTTGTCGAGGATGACCTCGACGGTGGCTTCGCGGGGGCCGCTCGCGGTCTCCTCGCCTTCGTGACCGGGGTTGTAGATGAGGTCCGTCAGCTTCTCGGCGCGAATCCCGCGGGTACGGGCCAGTCCGAGCGCGAAGAGGACGGCGTCGATGATGTTCGACTTCCCGGAGCCGTTCGGGCCCGTAACGACAGTGAAATCCTCGTAGAACGGGATCTTCGTCTTTCTACCGAAACTCTTGAAATCGTCGAGGACGATCGCTTTGATATACATTCTCTTTACGCGACCTCCATACCGTCAGTAGCTGCCGAAACGAAGGAAATCAATCCCTCCGCGGCATCCCCTTCCGTTGCGTCAGCCGCAGTTATGCAACGATAATGTCGTCGCTACCTGAGTCTTCCGCTTCGTCACCGGTCGCTTCTTCCTCGACCGACCCCTCGGCGTCCGCCGCCGCCTCGGCGACCTCGTCGGGTTCGGCTTCGGGCGTTTCGTCTTCCGCCGCTTCAGTCTCCTCGCTGCGGCGTTCGGGGACGCGCGTCGGCGTGTCGGCGTCCAGTTCGGCCTCGAGGACGCGGATCCGCTCTTTCGCCTCGATGAGTTCGTCCGTCAGCCCCTCTACCGTCGACTCGAGTTCCGCAACCGTCGATTCGAGTGTCTCGACGCGGTTGTTCGACATATCAACTAGGGGTCCGTCCGGCCACATAAACGTACGTCAGACGTGTATAAGTTATTTTATAGCTCTCGGCCGTGCCGCGGTTGCACTGGCTGCAGATTCGGTACCGCCGCCCGCTGAACGGGGTGACTGACTGAGGTGACTGTGACAGTTTGTGTGTGAGGCGTGTGGAGACTGTGACGGCAGCGATGATGTGGCGGCGGGAAGGGACGTGACGAATCGCGAGTGGAAACGAGACGAGCGGTGGGCTTACCGCGCGAAATCCTCCACCGCGGGAAGCGTGAAGGAGAACGTCGCGCCCTCGCCCGGTTCGGAGTCGACCCAGATCTCGCCGCCGTGACGTTCGATGATCCGCTGACAGAGCGCGAGGCCGATCCCCGTCCCGGAATACTCCTCGCGGCTGTGGAGGCGCTGGAAGACCTCGAACACGCGCTCTTGATCCTCGGGATCGATCCCGATTCCCTCGTCGTGCACCGAGATTACCCACTCTCGTCCCCGACGTTCGGCGTCGACGAAAACTCGCGGCGGCTCGTCGCCACTGTACTCGAGCGCGTTACTCAGGAGGTTCTGGAACACCTGCCGCAACTGGCTGGCGTCCCCCTCGACGCGGGGGAGCGTGTCGGTCGTGATTTCGGCGTCCGTCTCCTCGATCTGGAACTGTAGATCCGCGAGCACGCTCTCGAGGACCGAATCGAGGCCGACGGGTTCGAGCGGGTCCCCTTGCGTCTCGATTCGAGAGTACGCCAGCAGTCCATCGATCATGTTGCGCATTCGGTCGGCACCGTCGACCGCGAACGCGAGGAACTCCTCGCCGTCCTCGTCGAGTTCGTCGGCGTAGCGGCTCTCGATGAGCTGGAGGTAACTCGAGACCATCCGCAGGGGCTCTTGCAGGTCGTGGGAGGCCGCGTAGGCGAACTGTTCCAATCGACGGTTGGACTCCTCGAGTCGGTCGATCGTCTCCTCGAGCCTGCGCTGGTACTCCTTGCGTTCGGTGATGTCGTGGGCCATCGACACGCCGGCGAAGACGTCGCCACGGCTGTCGGTGATCGGGACCGTATAGAGCACCCACTCCCGGCCGGCGTACTCGAGTTCGATCGTTCGCTCCTCGCCCTCGAGTGCGGCCCGAAGCGCGGGCTCGAGCGTGTCGCTCGTCTCTTCGGGCCAGACGTCGCCGAACCGTTTCCCCTCGGCTTCCGACGGGTCCACCGGTATCTTGCCGAAGCCCTGCCCGGCTGCGAGCGTGTACGTGAGATCGTGGTCGAACAGGGTGACGACGCCGTTCGGGAAGTGCTCTGCGAGGGTGCGGTAGCGCTGCTCGGACTCCTCGAGTTCGCGTTCGCGCTTCTTTCGCGCCGTGATGTCCCGGCCCGAGACGAAGATCGACACGACGTCTCCCTCGTCGTTCGTGACCGGCCTGAAGACGCCGTTGAGCGTGTACCACTCGCCGTCCGGTCGCGTGAGATCGGGCTCGAAGTTGACGTACTCGCCGGCCGCCGCACGCTCGGTCCACTTCCTGACCGAAGACCGAACGTCCTCGCCCTCGCCCCACCACGGCGTCTCCCAGAACGGCTCGCCGGTCACGTCCGCGAGGTCGGCGTCGATGTAGTCCATCGCCGTCCCGTTGATATCCAGTACCGTCCCGTCGGGCTCGAGCAGGCCCACGAGGATGTTCGGATCCTCGAAGATCGCCTCGAAGCGTCGCTCCGTCTGCTCGAGCTCTCGCTCGCGCTCCCGGCGCTCGGTCACGTCGCGGAAGTACACCGAGATGCCAGTCTCGGAGGGATAGAGGTTGGCCTCGACCCGGAAGTCGAGTGTATCGTAATAGAGTTCGTAGCTGGTCGACTCCTGCGTCGCCAGCGCCGTGTGGAAGGCGTCCCAGACCACGTCGAGGTCGCGGAGATCGGGGAACACGTCCCAGAGCCGCTCGCCGAGTAGCTCCTCCTCGGAGTGCTGGAGGAGTTCGGCGGCGCGCTCGTTGACGTGCGTGAATCGGAACTCGTCGTCGACCGCGTAGAAGGCGTCCGAAATCCGCCCGAGAATGCGCTGGAGCTCACTCTCGAGTTCCTGCTTGCGCTCCCACCGGTCCGTCATATCTCGAGTCACCTTCAGATAGCCCTGATGCGTGCCGTCGTCGTCTCGAACCGACGTGATCGTCACGTTGGCCCAGAACCGCCCGCCGTCCTTGCGAACGCGCCACCCTTCGTCCTCGGCGGAGCCGGTCTCGAGCGCTCGCTCGAGGTTCCGTTCGGGAACGTTCGCCGCTCGATCCGCATCGGTGTAAAACGTCGAGAAGTGCTCGCCGATGATCTCCTCGCGCTCGTAACCCTTGAGGTTCCGCGCACCTCTGTTCCAGGTGAGGACGTGACCGTCCGCGTCCAGCCGGAAAATCGCGTACTCCTCGACGGCGTCGACCAACGATTGAAACGCTTCCCTGTTCTCTTCCAGGTCCTCTTCGGACCGCTTCTGGTCGGTAATATCGTAGTAAAACTCGACCCTGCCGCCGGCGAACTCCCCCGATTCGATCGGTTTACTCTGGTATTTGAGCCATCGGTCCTCGAGATCGGTCCCGTCGCCCGTGACCCGACACTCGAGGCGGTCGACGTAGCGATCGTCGTCGTACGACGAGAGGACGGTCTCGGCGAACGAATCGGAATCGGCGAACCTGTGTTTGAGGGTCTCGTCGATGACCGTCCGGTTATTCCGCCCGATGAGACGCTCGTGATCGAGAGCGAAGTACTGTCCGATGGTCTCGTCGACCCACGTGACCTCGCAGTTCTCGTCGAGGATACAGACGCCGATATCGGCTTTGTCGATGACGCTCGTGATCGAATCGTACGACTTCACCGCCGATGCGAGCGACTCCTGTCGGCGCTGTTCCTCGGTGCGATTGCGAGCGACGCCGATGGAACCTCGAAACTCGCCGTCTTTCACCAGGAGGTTGATCCGAAGTTCGTAGGGGATCGCGTCGCCGTCGGCGGTTCGGACGACGATATCGAACGTCGCGATGTCGTCCTCGTCGGGTGCGCCGATCTGGCTCGAAATCTCGCGTTCGATGCGTTCGATATCGCCATCGGCGAGCACGAGCGAGACGTGCTCGCCGAGGAGTTCGTCGCGCGTATAGCCGGTCGCCTCGACGATAATATCGTTGACCGCGACGAAGCGTCCGTCGGTATCGAGCTGGTAGATGCCGTCGTCGATCGTGTTGACGAGGGTCCGATATCGGTGGAGCGCAACGTCGTCGTCGGCATCTCCCCAAAATGCCCCGTCGTCCGCGCCCGCTCGAGTACTCATGGGTTCTTGCTAGCCGTTGACCGGGGAAAAAACCCCCGACGCATTGCGCATTCAGCTTGGACGAGCCCGCTCGGCGAGGTTATCGGCGACGGAAGTGAACGAGCGGGACGCGTCCGGAGCGACTGTCGAACGAAGCACTCCGCTCTCGATGATCGCTCGGCCGCCGTCGTTCGAGTTGGATTCTCGACGCTTCTCGAGTACACCCTTGAGCGATCGTTACGCCGCCGATCGCCGCCGGTGGCCGGACGGGGACGGAGTCGTCTGCTGGCCACTTTTATCGTGGTTCGCGGAGACGATAGCGTACGTAACATGTTCCAGAATCAGGTCACGGCACCGACGGTCTCCCGCGAGGAAATCTACCGGTTCCCCGACGAATCATTCACGGATCGGAACGTCTGCCTCGTGACGGGTGCGGCCTCGGGCATCGGCCGGGCGACCGCGCTGGCAGCCGCCGGGAACGGGCTCACCGTCGCGGCCACGGACATCGACGAGGGCGGCCTCGCGGGAACGATCGACCGCGGCGAGGAGCTCGAGGTCGAGGGATCGATCGAGTCGGTTCCCGGCGATCTCACGGACGATGCACACCTCGAGCGAATCGTCGACGAGGCCGCGCAGCTGGGCGATCTCACGTACCTCGCGAACGTCGCCGGGATGCAACACATCGACCCCATCGACGAGTTCCCGATGGAGACGTACGATACGATGCACCGGATCATGCTCCGGGCACCGCTCTATCTCTCGAAGCTGTGCATCCCTCACTTTCGGGAGTCCGAGGACGGCGCGGGCTGCGTCGGGAACATGGCGTCGGTCCACGGCCACTACGTCACGAGCGACAAGGTCGCCTACAACGTCTCGAAGTTCGGTCTGCGCGGGCTCACGCAGTCGATCGCTGCGGAGGGCGAGGGCGACATTCGCGCGTTCTCGATCAGCACCGGCTACGTGAAGACGCCGCTCGTGACGGCGCAACTCGAGGACACCGCCGAACGGCGCGGTATTTCGGTCGACGAAGTCATCGAGGACGTCATGCTCGGCCAGTCTCGGGTGAAAGAGATGATGGAACCGATCGACGTCGCCAACCTCTACCTGCTGGGCTTTTCCGACCTCGGACGACACCTCGACGGCGGCGACCTGTTGTTTGATGGTGGCATGACCCTTACCTACGAGTAGCAATGGCCGGAAACACCAGCCCGAGTCTCGAGGATATCGACGAGATCGCCCACGAACCGAGCCGGGAGTTCGTCGAATCGACCAACGTCTTCGACTTCATGCGGACGTACGGGATCGACGACTACGAGGAACTTATCGAGCGGACGACGACGGAGGTCGATGGCGAACCGGAGAGCGGCGTCGACTGGTTCTGGGACGAACTGGTCGACTATCTCGGGATCGAGTTCTACGAGGATTACGACGAGACCCGAGACGATAGCGAGGGACCCCAGTTCACCGACTGGTACCCCGGCGGGGAACTCAACGTCGCCCACAACGTCGTGGATCGCCACGCGGCCGTCGACGAGGAGCGCCGGAACAAAGTTGCCACCATCTGGGAGGGCGAACACGGCGAGGTCCGGGAGGTGACCTACCACGAACTCCACCGGCAAGCGAACCGGGTCGCGAACGCGCTCGAGGAGCGCAGTATCGGAACGGGCGACACCGTGGGTCTCTACATGCCGATGGTTCCGGAGGTCGTCTCGATCCTCTACGGCTGTTTCAAGGTCGGTGCGATCGCCGTTCCGATTTTCTCGGGCTTCGGCGTCGACGCGGCAGCCACCCGGATCGCGGACTCGGAGTGCTCCGTACTCTTTACGGGCGACGGCTTCTATCGCCGCGGCGACCCGGTGTTCCTCAAGTCCGCCGCCGACGAAGCGATCGAGAAGGCGGGCCATGTCGAGGAAACGATCGTGTTCGACCGATTGGGGTCCGGTACCACGACGAGCGAACACGAGATTCCGTGGAGCGATGACCGCGACGAGTGGTGGGCCGACGCCGTCGAAATGCAGGACGACGAGTACGAGACGAAGTCCCTCGAGTCGAGTCAGGAGTCGATGCTCCTCTATTCGTCGGGTACGACGGGCAAGCCGAAAGGGATCGTCCACACGCACGCGGGCGTGCAGGTCCAGTGCCCCAAGGAGGTCTACTTCGGGATGGATCTCAAGCCAGCCGACCGGTTCTTCTGGGTCAGCGACATCGGCTGGATGATGGGGCCGTGGAGTCTGATCGGCACCCACACCTTCGGCGGCACCGTCTTCATGTACGAGGGCGCGCCGGACTACCCAGAACCAGATCGCTTCTGGTCCATGATCGACCGCCACAAACTCACCCAGTTCGGCATCTCGCCGACCGCCATTCGGGCACTTCGCAAGCACGGCGAGCGTCAGACTACGTCTGACGAGCCATCCGGCTCCGGCGGAGCCGGAGACGACGACTGGCTCTCCGGCCACGATCTCTCTTCGCTCCGGATCCTCGGTTCGACGGGCGAGCCCTGGGACCCCGAGTCCTGGCACTGGTTCTACGAGAACGTGGGCGGCGGCGAGTCGCCGATCATCAACATCTCCGGCGGCACCGAGATCTGTGGCTGTTTCCTGATGCCGCTGCCGACCGAACCGCTGAAACCCTGCACGCTCGGTGGCCCCGGCCTCGGCATGGACATCGATATCGTCGACCGCGAGGGGAACTCCGTGCGGGAGGACAACGAGCGGGGCTATCTCGTCGCCCGCGACTCCTGTCCGTCGATGACCAAATCGCTCTGGTCGGGCGACGAGCGCTACCTCGAGGAGTACTGGTCGACGTTCCGGGATCCGCCCATGTGGGACCACGGCGACTGGGCCCAGAAGGACGAAGACGGTTTCTGGTTCCTCCACGGCCGCGCCGACGACGCCCTCAACGTGGCCGGCCGCAAGGTCGGTCCGGCGGAGGTCGAAGGCGCGCTCATCGACCACGAGGCAGTCAACCAGGCCGCCGCGATCGGCGCGGCCGACGACACCACCGGAACCGCCGTCGTCGCCTACGTCGTGCTCGAGGCGGGCGTCGAGGAGGCGGACGACCTCCGCGAGAAACTGCGCGCGCAGGTCGGCGAGGAGCTGGGTAAACCGTTCCGCCCGCGCGAGGTCCTGTTCGTCGACGAGTTCCCCAAAACGCAGTCGGGCAAGATCATCCGCCGGGCCATTCAGGCGACCTACACGGACGAGGATCTGGGCGACATGAGCAGCATCGAGAACCCGGGCGCGCTCGAGGAACTCGAGGACGCGCGGTAGGAAGGGATCGCGATTGACAGTCGCCGCAGACCGATCGGACGACTGTCGCGTGATCCTTCGAATCGTTCCGGACGGGAAGCCGATCGATCAAACGGTTCGGTGACCGGTCACTGACCGTCTTCGCGACCGCTCGAGCGGTCCCGCCGATCGCGCTCGAGGATGACGCCGCCGGCACCGACGGCGACGTCGACGGGGGCGGTCGCCAG
>NZ_JAQIVI010000455.1 GCF_028618695.1 Natrinema soli
TCCGACACGCTGTTCCGCCGCGTCTTCGGTGACGACGACCGCATTCCGGCCGTCAGGGGCGTCTCCCTCGAGCTCCGGTCCGGCGAGACCGTCGGGCTGGTCGGCGAGAGCGGCTGCGGAAAGTCGACGCTCGCGAAACTGCTCGCCGGCCTCGAGACGCCCGACAAAGGCACTATTCGCCTCCGCGGTCGGTCGGTCGACGGTGTCGGCGATCGGACGAACGACCAGCTGTCCGAGATCGGCGTCGTGTTCCAGCATCCGGGCGCGAGTCTCAACCCCAAGCGGACGGTCGGGGAGGCGATCGACGAACCGCTGGTCGAAGCCGGTTGGTCGCGCTCGCGCCGAGAAAAACGGATCACGACGCTGTGCTCGCTGGTCGGCCTCCCTCCCGAAATCACCGACCGCTACCCCGGCCAGCTTTCCGGCGGCCAGTGTCAGCGGATCGCCATCGCCCGCGCGCTCGCGCTCGAGCCGTCCGTGCTCGTGCTGGACGAACCGACGTCCGCGCTCGACGCGTCCACCCAAGCGACGGTTCTGAACCTGCTGGCCGACCTGCAGGCCGACCTCGGTCTGACGTACCTGTTCGTCTCGCACGACCTCGAGGTCGTGCGCCACGTCGCTGACCGTGTCGCGGTGATGTACTGCGGGCGACTCGTCGAAGTGGGGCCGGCCCGCGCGACGCTCTCGCGGCCGACGCATCCGTACACGCAGACGTTGTTGGATGCGATTCCGGGGGTCGAGCGGAGCGAGGGATTCGCGGACCGAACGGACGCGCTCGCGGGCGATCCGCCGAGTCCCGCATCCCCACCCTCGGGCTGTTCGTTCCATCCTCGCTGTCAGGTCGCCGAGGACGACTGCTCGCAGGTCGAGCCGACCCTCGAGGCCGTTGACGGCGGTGGCGATGTCCGGTCGCGCTGTCCGTACGCGGGCGAGTGGCGTGACGACCGAAACCCGACCCCGAACGGATCGTGCGACGCGCGCCTCGAGGCCGACTCGAGAGTGTCCGATGCCGTTTCCGACACCAGTGAATCAGCGACTGACTCGAACGAAACACTCGAAACCGAATAATGAAGGAGACGAAACTCACGATGGACCGACGTACCGCACTGCAAACGACGATCGGCGCCGCGACGCTCGCCGTCGCGGGCTGTCTCTCGAACGATCCCGACGACGCCGACTTTCGCATCGGGGGCCCGTGGAAACCGAGCCGCGATCCGCTCGACGGCGGGAGTCAGATTCGCCGTCTCGGCATCACCGAGGCGCTGTTCGGCGTCGACTACGACGCGAACCCGACGCCGGAGCTCGCGACCGAGTGGGAGCGTCTCGACGAGCACCACTGGGAGTTCGAGCTTCGAGAGGACGTAACGTTCCACGACGGCGAGCCCCTGAACGCGGCGGCCGCCGTCGAATCGCTCCAACGGACCGCAGATGCCACCGCGTTCGCGGACGTCCCGATCGACACGATCGAGGCCGTCAACGAGGCGACCGTCGCCGTCGAGACCGAGACACCGTTCACACCGTTGCCGGCTCACCTCTCGCGGAACGAGGCAGTGCTGCTCAGCCTTGAGGCGATCGATGAGGACGGCTCGAGCATCGAACCGGTGAGTACCGGTCCGTTCGTCTTCGATAGGTTCCAGCCCGGCTCCGAACTGCGAGCCGTCCGCAACGACGACTACTACGGGGAGCGACCCGAGATGGAAACTGTCCGCTACGAGGTCGTCGACGACGACCAGACGCGGCGGATGAAACTCGAGAACGGCGAACTCGAGATGGCCCGCATCCTGCCCCACGAGATGGTCAGCGCGCTCGAGGTGACCGACGGGATCGACGTCTACACGCCCGAGATTCCGCGGATTAGATTCCTCACGTTCGACACCCAGTCGAAGCCGTTCGACGACGACCCCATTCGGCGGGCAGTCGATCACGCGGTCGACCGAGCGGCAATCACCGAGGGGATTCTCAACGGCATCAACGATCCCGCCGTGGGGCCGTTCTCGCCGGAACTGACAGAGTGGGCGAACCCGGACCTCGAGACGGACCTGTACGATCCGGATCGCGCTCGGTCGCTGCTCTCCGAGGCCGGCTGGACGACCGACGGGGACGGCGACGACATCCGAACCCGCGACGGCGAGGTCCTCTCCGTCGAGGTACTCACTTTCGACGGCCGGAGTCTACCGTTGATCGCCGAGGTGCTACAGGACCAACTCGAAGCGGTCGGGATTGACCTCGAGGTGACGGTCGTGGAGTACTCCGCGATGGTCGATCGGGTCAGTCAAGACTCCTTCGACGTCTACCTCACGTCGTGGGGGACGCTGTGGTATCCCGATCCCGACCGGCTAACGGAGATGTTTCACTCGGAGGCCGCGTCGCTCCACCACGGCTACGAGAACGACCGTGTCGATACCTTGCTCGAGGAGGCGCGCGAACTCAGTGACCGCGAAGCGCGACAGGAACGCTACCACGAAGTCCAGTCGATCGTTCTCGAGGACGCGCCGATCACGGTTTTGACGAACGGCTCGAGCGTCATCGCGACCGCGAGCGAGGTCAACGGTTACGAACCCCACCCAACGGAATCGCGGTACGGACTCGAGTCGATTACGCTCGAGGAATCATGACGCGATCCGAGCAAACGGAGGACACCGTCAAAGCGGCCGTCCGAGAATACTGGAGCGACCGTGCCAACTCGTTCGACGACGACAGTCAGCACGGCATTCACAGCGACGCACAACGCAAAGCGTGGCTGTCGGTGCTGCGTCCGTGGACGGGTGAACCGACGAAGCGGGTCCTCGATGTTGGCTGTGGCACCGGCGTCATCTCGCTGCTGTTAGCGGAGCTCGGCCACGACGTCACAGGCGTCGATTTTGCGCCGGAGATGCTCGAACAGGCGCGAACAAAGGCCGAACAGCCGGCACTATCCGCCACGTTCCAACACGGAGACGCGGAGAATCTAGCCCAGCCCGATGACGCGTACGACCTGGTGACGGCACGTCACCTCATCTGGACGCTCCCCGCACCAGAGCGCGCGATCGATGAGTGGCGACGCGTCGTCCGCCCCGGCGGGCGGATCGTCTTGATCGAAGGGCATTGGGATTTCGACGAGACATTCGAAGGCTACGAGGAGATCCACGACGACCTGCCGCTGTACGACGGTCGGCCGCCCGCGGAGCTGGCGGCGTTCCTCGGAAAGCAGGGCCTCGAGAACGTCGAGTACGAACACCTAGTGGACTCTGAGCTCTGGGGACAGGAGCCGAATTACGAGAAGTATATTATGGTCGGCGACGCGCCCGAGTGACAGTCCTTTCATCAGGACGCGACGGCCGGCATCACGGACGAATACTCCCCGCCTCTGCGTTCCATTAGGCGCTCTCGACCCGCTTGAGGAACGAGACGAGCGCATCGACGGCCGTTTCGAACATTGCTCTCCCCTGCTCGGCCGAGGCCTCGGTCGCGCCACCGACCGCGCCGTTCTCGCTAAACTCGTCGGTGAACTGGTGGATGACGCCGCCGTCGACCGTGTCGCTCCATGCGGAGGCGTCACCGGCAACTGGCTCACCGACGTCATCTGGACAGAGGTGAAGTAGCACGGATGTCTCGAGTCCGCCCGCGTGACCCACGTGTTCGTCGACGGCGCGCATCCACTCCCAGAGGTACGCCTCGAGCTCGATAGCCCTTGTTTCGGTCACCTCGCGAGCGAGGTGCGAGAGGGTCTCGCCGTTGCCGCCGTGGCCGTTGACGAAGACGACCGTCTCGACGCTCGAGTCCGCAAGCGACGTCACGACATCGCGAGCGTAGCGACGGAGCGTCTCCGTCGACACCGACAGCGTCCCGGGGAAGCGACCATGATAGGGAGCAACTCCGACCGGCAGAGCCGGGAGTACAACTGACTCGCCGTCCCACTCCCGGTCGGCCTCGCCGGCCATCGCTCGCGCGATAATCGTGTCGGGCCCGACGGGCGCGTGCGGACCGTGCTGTTCTGTGCTCCCGACGGGAACGAGCGCCGTCGTCGGTGCCGCCGCCTCGATATCGGTCCAAGAACTCGTCTCGAGTTGCATGAACGACACCATCGACGGGACCGAGTAAGTGACTTCGATTTCATCCCGATGAGAGCTGTTTCGACCTCGAGAACCGGGAGATCGCCGTAGCCGAACGTGACGTCGTCGACGCTGATGATGGGGCCTGCGGACCGGTCCGTCTCCGTAGTTGCTGTCGTCATCGGCAGTCGTCGAGGTCGACGAACGAGTCACCGTACGCCGTTATCCATGTCGTCGATCGATACGGAACAGCCACGTCCGGCGGATAGATCGTACAGATAGGCCTATGACATGGACCGGCGACCAGTGCCATCAGTCCAGAGCGCGGACGATCGGACGGCCCGGGTTCGGTGTTCCCGTACCACTCCGGTTCGGGGTCGTCAGATGTGGAATCGGTCATTCTGCGTGGAGGGCCGTCGCGAGCGTTTCGAGGTTGATATTCTCCATTATATCGACGTAGACCCAGTCCTTATCGGCCCACTTCTGGGTCTGTTCGGGAATCGGCGTCAGCGGCAGGATTTCGGTGGCGTCGGTCTCCTCGACGAGCTGATTCGCCGCCGTTTGGGATTCAAGCGGGCCCGCACAGACGTACTGGAGATCGTACTCGGCGATGATCTCCTGAGCGCGCTCTCTGTCCTTCAGTGTTGGCTCGTCGTCGGGAGAGAGTCCCGTCAACGTTTCGACCTCGAAGCCGTAGCGCTGGCCAATGTTCACTGTTGCTCACCGACGACGAAGCGCTGTTCCATTGGAGGCTGGGACCACTCCATCGTCCCTGGGAACGGATTCTCGAACGCGTCCCAGTCGTCGTTCATCTCCGTCTCCGACAGGAGACAGTCGTCGAGCGTGTCGACGATGGCGGACTCGTCCATCCCAGCGCCGATGAAGACGAGTTTCACTTCGCGATCACCCCACTGCTCGTCCCAGTGGAGGTCCGATCGAGAGTCACGGTAGGATTCCCGCTGGAAGTTGGGAAGCGTGACTACCCACCGGCCGTTGACCCCGACGTGGGTCTGTGTGCCTGCTTGGCTCAGGTTAAGGGCGTAGCGCTCACGTCCAGCGACCCATATATGGCCCTTCGATCGGACGACAGATTCAGGGAACGAGCGAAGCCATTCGTGGAACCGCTCGGGATAGAACGGTCGGTGGCGCTCGTAGACGAACGAATCGACACCGAACTCCTCTGGTGGGTGGAGGTGATCGTGATCTTGGTCGTCGCTAGAGCCATGTTCGTTACCGTGGTCGTCGCCATGCTCGTGTTCGTGGCCGTTGTGATCTGTCTCTGCCTCGGTGTTGTCATACTCGTGCAGGTCAGCGTCTGTGCCGTTCTCGTGGTCAGAGGAGATAACCCGTTTCCATCGGGCGGCGTTACTCGCCTCATCTTTGTCGAACTGCCCCGTGCCCAAAACCCGCTCTGGATCGACGACGCTCTCGGTCGTCCGGACGATATCTACTCCAGGGTGGAGTGTTTGAATGACGTGTTCTACCTCCTCACGCTCCTCGTCAGAGACGAGATCACACTTGTTGAGGATGAGGATGTCGCAGAACTCGACCTGCTCGGCGAGCAAATCCGAGAGCGGTCGAGCGTCGTCATCGGTCGATTTGAGTGGGTCCTTGAGAACGA
Source organism: Natrinema soli (assembly GCF_028618695.1). Next base: position 5,653 of record NZ_JAQIVI010000455.1, read on the forward strand.
ACGCCTGATAGAACTGGTGTGCGTCAACCACGGTGACGGTCGTGTCGAGCTCGTACAGTGCGGAGGCACGTGCAGGCGAGACAAATCGCTGTGCGATCGGGACCGGATCGCTGATACCTGAGGCTTCGATGACCAAGTAATCAAACTCCTCATCGAAAGCGAGACGACGGAGCTCTTGGTCCAGTTCGTTCTGCAGCCCACAGCAGATACACCCGTTCGACAGTTCCGTGACACCGCCATCGTTCATCGAGATGTCGGAGCCGCTCTCGATGAGGTCGGCGTCGACGTTCACTTCACCGACGTCGTTGACGAGGACAGCGATATCGTGCTGCTCGCCGCCAACGGTGAGGAGGTGATTGAGCAGGGTCGTCTTTCCGGCCCCGAGCCCACCGCTTAGGATCGTGACTGGGGGTTGATCGTCGACGCCCATCAGTTATCGGCTAGCGCCAGTTCGCGCTGGTCGTCGGGACTGAACGGATCTGGGTACTCACTCCAGTCTTCGTCCATCTCCGCGTCCGAGAGGAGACAGTCGTTCAGCCGTTCGACAAGCGACTCCTGATCAAACTCGCGACCGATGAACACGAGTTGGACTCCGCGGTCACCCCACTGCTCGTCCCAGTCTTCCTTGATTCCGGGACGAATAGCGAAGTACTGCTCCTGTTCGGTCTTCGGGAGCGTGGCGATCCATGTCCCCTTCGGGCCAGCACGGACGGACTGGCCTGCTTTGTCGAGCCCCATCGCGATGTCTTCGCGACCCGCCGACCAAAAAAAGCCCTTCGCGCGGACGATCCCGTCCGGGAGGTCAGCAAAGAGACGAGCGATTCGCTCGGGATGGAACGGTCGGTCGGCGTCGAAGACAAAGGATGTGACACCATGCTCCTCGGCGGCAGCCTCGTGGTGATGTCCCTCCTGCAGTTCTCGCTTCCACCCGGCGGACTGACTAGCCCGTTCGAAGTCGAACCGTCCCGTATTCAGAATCACCTTGGGATCGACAGCACCGTGTTCTGTTCGGATGATCTCTGCCCGGGGCTGGAGGGCTTTCAGTACTGCCTCCATCTCCTCCAACTCTTCTTCGGGCACGAGGTCACACTTGTTCAACAGGAGGATGTCACAGAACTCGATCTGGTCCATGAGCGCCTCTTCCGGGACGCGATTGTCCTGGGGGTTGATTGAGTCGTCGGTGAGTGCCTGACCAGAGTCGAACCCCTGCCAGAAGCTGTGTGCGTCGACAACGCTAACCATCGTGTCGAGTTCGTAGACTCCCGTCGGATCGAACTCCGCGTCCTCGAATCCGCGAGCGAACGTCTGGGCGACCGGGATCGGTTCACTGATTCCGGACGACTCGACGAGGAGGTATTCGAAATCTCGCTCTTCGGCTAATCGTCCTACCTCATCCAGCATGTCCCCACGGAGCCGACAGCAGATACAACCGTTCGACAGTTCGATTATCTCCTCGTCGTTTTGTGTGAGTTCCGACTCGCGCTCGACGAAATCCGCGTCGACGTTCACCTCCCCCATGTCGTTGACGAGGACAGCAGCGTTCAGTTCTCGCTCGCTGTTGAGGACGTGGTTGAGGGTCGTCGTCTTTCCGGCACCGAGGCTTCCACTGAGGATTGTCACTGGAATCAGGTCGTTGTTGAACGGCATACGCTGATTATGAATTTGCACCATTAAAATACTAATTATTGTGATCTGGTGAAGAGCTTATAGCAAAATATGATAACTTAGAAGATTGTGTTAGAATATGAGCGTCGGTAGCATCTCGATGCCCGAAGTGTTACTCGAACATATCGATGAGTTCGTAGACGAACACGGTTACAGCGGCTGGAGCGAGGTCATACGTGGAAGCACACGGACGCTGTTCGAAGAGTTTCAGGCGCGAAATGTCGACGGCCAGCAACACATATACACGGTAACTGTGGTCTTCGAATATTGCCAGCCTACAATTCAACGGCGTCTCACAGGAGTACAGCACGAATACGATGCCATCGTTTCCGCGGTCACCCATTCATACGTCGGAAACCAGTACTGTATGGAATTGTTCGTCTTAGAGGAAATTACGGAGGCAATATCTGGATTCGTCAACACCATTCGGGCAGTGCCAGATATTCTGGCGGTAGACTACCCAATCACGTCACTTAGCGAAGGGTTCCGTGACCACCCCATCCAGACGTGAGTATAATTTAGTGCTCAGTGAGGAGCAACAGTTTGACCCGACTCACCGCATCGAATCGCGCAAGCGATACGTGAGCTCTCATATACGTGCTGAAACTTAGGATGGCGCTGTTGTGAGGTGTTTTGGAAGAAGTCCTGTGACGTACGGAGTTTCTTCCGGTGAATATTCACTGCCAGCACTGTTGTCAGTACCGTCAGCGCAACGGCCCCTGCGGTTGCGATTTCGTGCGGGGTTACTGCTCACTGATCTTTGCGTTCATTACATCAACGGGTACAACCGTATATTCGACTAAGACTGACTCGTCTGCTCCTCGGACCGTCCCAATAAATCGCAGGACGTTGTCGTACGCGGCTTCGATGACGAACGTCTCGACACAGCCCGCGTTGCCGTCGAGGCAGTTATGTGAGTTCGACCGAATCGAGGTTTCGAACTTGTGGCGAATATCCATCATCCGGCGTTCGATCTCCGGTTCGTCGTATCCGAAGACGGCAGTAACCGTCGCCAATACCCGCCGATCCTCGTAGTCTGTCTCTTGGTACTCTTCGAGCAATGACTGGCACGCTTCGCGAATAACCTCACTCCGTCCGCTGTAGCCGTGCTCTTCCGCAAACGTATCGAGATCGTCCCGAAGTCGCTCTGTCATCGAGGAGCTCACGATGAGCATATATTAAAAATCATCTCAAGGATAATAGAGATACCGTTCTCTATACGTATTGTTAATAATTTCTCCGCAATAGAGTGTCAGTGACTAGTGTCAACCGGATTCCCGAGTTCATTCCTGATTCGCGCGACGTAGTCCACGAAGTCGTGAGCCGTCCGGTTACGTGGGTGCTCTAGGTCGATGGAGACGGTCGACTGCACAGTCCCTGGGTTAGCGTCCATGACGACCACGCGATCAGCTAGCATCACCGCCTCGTCGATGTCGTGCGTGACGAACACGATGGTCTGTCCGGTCTGCGTCCAGATGTCGAGCAATTCGGAGTGTAAGCGGTCGCGCGTCCAAGCGTCGACACTGCCGAACGGTTCGTCCATCAACAGGATCTCCGGATCGACAGCGAGGGCGCGAGCAATGCCGACGCGTTGTTTCATCCCGCCGGACAGTTCCTTCGGATATGCGTCTCCGAATCCGTCGAGCCCCACCAGGCCGATCAACTCCCGGACCCGTGCCTCGCAGTCGGGGCAATCACACGCAGGCCGGTCGAGGCCAAACCGGACATTTCCACGGACAGTTCGCCAGGGGAACAGTGCGTATTCCTGAAAGACCATCCCCCTGTTCAGCCCAGGACCGGTAACCGGGTCTCCACCGACCAGTATCGACCCATCATCCGGATCGTCGAGCCCGGCGATTGCCCGCAACAGCGTAGTCTTCCCACAACCGGACGGACCGACGACACAGCAGAATTCACCTTCCGCAACCGAGAACGAGACGTCTGCGAGCGCTTGCGTCGACTCGTACGATCTGCTGACGTTCTGGACAGTGATCTTCTCGCTGGACTCTCGGCTGGTGGACGAGTCCGTACTCAGCGCCATGCGAGCACCCTCCGTTCGACGAGTCGGAACCCGACGTCCATACAGAGGAACGCCAGGCTGATCAGGAACATGTACGCGACGCTGGTCGCCATCGCGAGGTTGTTCGAGGCGTTAATGATCTCGTAGCCGACGCCAGGTGCGCCGAACAGTTCGGCCCCGACAACGATCATCCAGCACCGACCGATGCTGGTCCGGAACCCCGTCAACACCTGGGGAGCGGCGCTCGGGAGTGCGACGAGTTTCAGCATCGAGAGGTCACGTTCCACGCCGAGCGTCGACGCGGCATCGGTTAGCTCGCTCGAGACATCTTCGACGCCACCATACGCGCCGTAGAAGTTGATCCAGAATGCACCGACGAAGACGATGAACGCCGCGCCGGTGTGGTGGATGCCGAACCAGACGATCGCGAAGACAACCCACGCCAGCGGTGGAATCGGCCGCAGCACTCGGACGAGTGGCCGTAACCAGTCGTCGAGCATCCCGTTCCAGCCCATTGCCAACCCGAGCGAGATCCCACAGCTAGCACCGAGGAGGAGGCCAGGAACGTAATGGAACAACGTCTCTGCGAGGTGCGCGAGACCCGTTGGAAGTACTAGCTCCGCCCCGAAGAGAGGGACTACAACCGCAGTTGAAGTTACGAACAGGTCGACGAACGCGCGCACCGAATCGACCGGCCCCGGAACCAAATACGACGGCTGGGTCGTCATTGAGCCGACCCACCAGACGAGGAGGAACACCAGCAGACCGCCCAGCCCGCGCAGATACCTCCGTACGCCTCCCTCGAATCGGGCCGCGACCACCGTGTTGGAACTGGTGTCGGTTTGGCAGCTCATTACTGGATAGTGTCGTAGGGGTCGAACGCGAACAGGTTCTCAGCCGCGATCGGTTCCTCGATGTTGCCGACGTTCGCGACGAACTCACCCATCGTCGCGGCCTGGTCGGTGATCGCGTGGGGATCCGAGAGGAAATCAGACGCCTGTGAGTCCATGGCAGCCTTAGCGAGATCCTCGCTCACTCCGGACCCGATCACCGACGCAGCGTCGGCAGCGGCTGCATCCGGTGAGTCTGCCGTGAACTCGGTTGCCGCTATATGCTGTTCGACCAGCGATTGCGAGACATCGCTGTCATCGATCACTTGCTGGTTTGCGAATAGCACCGTGACCGGGTGGTTTTCTAGTATCTTCCCGGACCAGGCGAGTTCGGTGAAGCCGTCATTCTGGCCGATGATCGTCGCGAACGGCTCTTGGATGATCGTCGCATCGATGTCGCCCGATTGGATCGTCTGGACCGCCTTTGCCGGGGGGACTTTCGACTTGTTGATGACGGCGTCCATCTCACCGATGTCGAGGTCCTCTTGAATCCAGTACCGAAGCACGATATCGGGAACGCTCCCGTCCGGAGGGGCACCGAATCGTATCTTGCGGCCATGCTCTTGCTCGAAGTGCTCGAATGCGTCTGGCCCTTCCTGTTCGTACAGATCGACGAGTTCGGTTGTCGCCATGATCTTGAAGCCATTTCTCGAGTTTGCCGCGAGAATACCGGCGTCGGTGCCCTTGTCGACGAGTACCATTGCCGGAGTAATTCCAAAGAGCGCAACGTCAACGTCGCCGCTGGCGAACGCCTTGACGACGTTTGGTCCAGAGCTGAATCGCTCGATAGTGACATCTGCTGGGATCTCGTCGTAGTGGCTCTCTTGTTCCATCACGTAGTGTTGCATGTTTGGATATATCGGGACGTACGCGACAGTCACGGAGTCGAGTAACCCACCTCCTTGCCCGATACAGCCAGCGATTCCCGTCGTAGCCACCGTGGTTGTGCCTGCCTTCTGGAGCAGTCTTCGGCGCGAGGTTTGAACCATCAGTGTTACTAATAATGCTACTGATTATAATAACATCTACGATTTAATAGCGAAGAGTTAATACTAGACGTGGGAGATAGGTGTATATCTTACTAGGCTCAGATTGGATTCACCGAAAAAGCCAGGGCTGAATCAGTTCAGAGCGGCGAGCGGGGCGAGGTCATCCACCAGCAACACAGAGTAGTCGATTGTGAGCGTATCCTTCGTCGCCTGAATCTTCCCAACAAATGTTGAGATCTCTTCAAGCGACCCCGCTAACACGAACAGTTCCATACAGTGATGATCCCCAACATGGCTGTGGAAGTTCGAGGCGACGATGTCCTCGTGCTCATGACGAAGGTGCATCATTTTTTCCTCGACGCTTGTTGTCTCATAATCGAAAACTACTATGACAACTCCCATCAGGTCACGGTCTTCGAGTTTTTGGTCTTCAACTTCAACGTCACGCGCTATGCGGACGCTCTGGTGACGAACTCGGTAACGATTCGTTTTTCGGCCCGCTGAAGCAGTTTACTCATCGACGATTTGTTGATGTCGAACGTTTCTGCTAACTCGGTGAGCGTGCAGCGTCGAGTTGCCTCGTAGTACCCACGTTCGACTGCTTCAGTAACCACCTGCCATTGGCGCTCCGTAAGCACCTCGCTTGGGTTATATGAGTGGGTTAGTGAGACGATTTCATACGGAATGTCAACGTCCGTTATTTCATCCAAATATCCCGACAATTGGTCCTGTGGAGCCGTTAATTGGGCCGAATACCACCCGTTTTGAAGGCTAACGGGATACTGTGGAACAGTCCCCGACGATATGAGTGCCTCGTATGACTCCGTCATCCGACTCGTGAACTGGAATACCACCATCTGATCATCCGTATGGAGTAGTTCGCACGACTCTACTTCGGATCTCTCTTCGACAGTTTCCATTATTCTCCTCCCATCTTGTGTCCGTACTTCGACAATCCCGAGCAAACCGTTGTTTATGGGAATCGTCGCTGACACGTTAAACATCGCCTCTGGAAACTCTGTTGAGAGAATAGCCAGCCAATCTGTAACCTCCGCTGCGTTGATCTTCAGCCGTAGATGGGCCATCTCGCTGAGCTTAGATTGCGTAGTACTTAAATATGGAAACCGATTTCCAGCTGAGACTACGATGATTGCACGGCAAATACGTATGCGATGAAACCACACAAACTCGTGACAACACCGACTGAGAAGCAACAATGAGCCTTGAAACCACTGTTGGCGGTACGACTGTACTTATAACGGGGGCATCAAGTGGAATCGGAGAAGTCGTCGCTAAACGATTTGCCGCTAATGGAGCAAACATTGTGATCTGCTCTCGTAACCAGGAAAATGTCGATCCCGTTGCCGAACAGATACGAGACTCAGGGAGCAATACGCTCGCTGTTGAATGCGACGTGACCGATCGTGAGGCCGTTGAACGACTTATCACTGCCACAGTCGAAGAATTCGGCACCATAGATACACTCATCAACAACGCCGGTACGAGGTTCATGTCCGACTTCAATGACATTTCGGAGGAGGAGTGGAAGACTGTCATTGATGTCAATCTCCATGGGACATATCACTGTACGCAGGCTGCTGGCAAGCATCTAAAGGAGGCCAGTGGAACTGTGATTAACTTCGGTCTTTCCAGCGCTGCAAACCAGCGCGGGACGCCATCTCTAAGCCATTATAGCGCCGCGAAGGCTGCCGTAATCAATCTCACAACTACATTAGCATACGAATGGGCAGTCGATAATGTCAGAGTCAACTGTATCGCGCCAGGTTTCGTTGCGACTCCAGCTGTTGAAACCGGATTAGGAATCTCTGCGGCGGAGATCAACCGTACTGAAATTAAGCGGTCCATCGCACTTCCTGAAGAGATCGCCAATGTCGCGTTATTTCTCGCAGGACCTGATTCATCTCATATCGTCGGCGAGACCATTACTGTCGATGGCATTCCTCGAATTGAGGAGACGCCTGAACTCTGATTACTAACCGCGACTGGTAAAAATCAACTTATAGATCCTCCGCCAGAACATCAGCATTCTATCAAATATTCAATACAGAATGGGTTCTCGTGCTGCTAGATTGACCGGTTCGTCGGTGACCTTGAACTCCACAAGCAACTCCGTGAAGGGGTGGATTTCTGTTCTGCACTCCCATTTTATCTAAAGGCCGGTGTCGACGTCGAAATGGACTACGCGACGATTCTCATAGTTGGTGAATGTGTCAAGATCGTTTGCTCAGTACTGCTTCCGCCGGATTGGCGCTCTACACCAACTCGGGTCGCCCGTCGTAAGTGACGCACTCCGCGAGACGACGAATTTTGAGATATTTTGGCGTGTTTGATGAGAATTGACCGAGAGGAAAGTTGGATTCACAATAATTCGTCCGATCAAACAACAGTCAATCCAGATAATTCACGAAAATGGTCCAGCCTCCGAAATTGTGGTTCTATGATGTGGCGCAACGCGTATAGTAGGACGTATTCGAGGCAGCAGTTTCGCCCGTGATTCCAGTTGGTCGAATCGCTCCACGATAGCCACTGAAACGGTTTACACACTGATCGCATAGTCCGCGGTTCTCGCTCACTCTGTTCGCTCACGGCTCGCTCCGCTCACCGTTCGCATTCCCGCGGTTCTCGCTCACTGCGTTCGCTCTGAACCGCGCCTCGCTCCGAACCGCGCATCGCTCCGAACCACGCTCCCATCGTGCGATCAGGTGTGCAGTGACCTTCAGTGGCTACTATAGAACCAGTGAAGCGCTCGGTTCTGGCAGAGGTAGTCGCAAATCGCACCGCTCACTTTTTCTCTTATTCTGACAGAGCCAGTACGCAGGTTTATAAGCTTTAAATACATCTTTTTGAACGTCTTATGGCTGACCCGAAGGAATCCATCAACATCGAAAACGTGGTGGCGTCGACCGGCATCGGGCAGGAACTCGATCTCCAGAGCGTCGCAATGGACCTCGAGGGGGCCGACTACGACCCCGAACAGTTCCCCGGTCTCGTCTACCGCACCCAGAATCCCAAGTCCGCCGCACTGATCTTCCGTTCGGGGAAGATCGTCTGTACTGGCGCGAAAAGCACCGAAGCCGTCCACGAGAGTCTAAATATCGTCTTCGACGAACTTCGTGAACTCAATATCCAGGTCGAAGCGGATCCTGAGATCATCGTCCAAAACATCGTCAGCAGCGCTGATCTCGGCCGCAACCTCAACCTGAACGCGATCGCAATCGGTCTCGGCCTCGAGAATATCGAATACGAACCAGAGCAGTTCCCCGGACTCGTGTATCGCCTCGATGAGCCGAAAGTCGTTGCTCTCCTCTTCGGCTCCGGGAAACTTGTTATCACCGGCGGGAAGAAGGTGGAAGACGCCAATCAGGCCGTCGATGTGATCGTTACCCGCCTCGAGGATCTCGGCCTGCTCGAGTAACGCCTCTTCTTCCGTCGCTGAACCGTTTTGCTTGTACTTACCCTCTTCAAGGCGTATAGTAACAACTGAGACGATTCATGCTCTGATCGTATCGCAGACATGCGATCAGGTTTGCAAATCGTTTCAGTGACTGCTATAGATCCGTTGTGGTAAGTACAGCCCAAGGAGTTACCGCTGCGGTTAGATTGCACTCGCAGCACCCGCGAACGAGCGAAGCGAGTGAGCGGCCTTTTTAGCGCGATTTTTGCGCCAAGTGGGTCCGAATAGCGCGGGACGACGGTTCCCGGACCGTTCGCGTGGCGTCGCCGCGCGAAGACGCAGCGAAGAATCTTGGGGCGGAAAAGATACGTATACACGTGTACTAATAGTGCGATTCGGTGTGGTACTCCTGTGGTTATGGCAACTCATCGACCGGAGGAATACCGGACGAGCTACGATCCCGTTTCGATGAGTTCCGCTTCTCCGTGCGTCTCGTCGACGGTGGTAACTCGAACCGTGGCCTCGATCGCTGCAATGTCTTCCTCGAGAAAGAGGACGAATCCACTCTCGGTTTTGCAAACGAGCGTTCCGTCAGGTTTCTCATCGACGATATCGACAGTGACCTCCTCCCCGGGCTCAGGTTTCCCGCCGAGGGGCTCCCCGCACCGCCAACAGTCCGTTTCGTATTCTGCAGACCCTTCTGGGGCATTGTTTGCCCCACATCGAGGCGTATCACACTTGATGAATGAGTCGTGTTTCCCTGGATGATAGCGTCCCACGTCGCAACGGATGCCGGTAGTCCCTAAAAATATGCCGCTGATCGCCTGGTTACACTGTAACCGATGCACACGAGGCGATTCAATCTATTGCGTCGTGGACCGCCCCGAGGTCAAACCCTGAGGCACTGATCTGCTGCGCCTGTAGCAGGGACGTGTCTCGTCTGATTCAGGGACTGGTTTCCGGTTGAAGCCTACGACGGCGGGGGAGGAGAGTATCCATCTCTTGGAGACCGAACAGCGACCAGTTGTCGTCGAGATCCTCACCAAGCCCATCAACGCATCCGTTCTAGTTTAGCGACTGGCTGAAACGGAGATCACGCCGAAATTGCGTCGAGTCTGACCGC
>NZ_JAQIVI010000456.1 GCF_028618695.1 Natrinema soli
GCCGCGCGAGCGTCGGCGTCCGCGAGCAGTTCCGCCGCCTCCTCGCGCTGGCGCTCGAGCAGCGCCTCCGGTCCGAGGTGTGCGACCTCACCGTACCCGCTGTCCGTCGGGTCGACGGCGTGGATGACCGTGATCTCGTCGTCGGTGTGTTCCGTACATGCGAACTCGAGCGCCGCCCACCCCGGCTCCGAGTCCTCGAGGGCGACTAACAGGTGCATACTGTATCGTACGGAGACGACCTACTTGAGTGTCATCCCCAATCACACGTCGCGGGCGGTCGTTCGGCGGCTATTCGCGCCGACGAACGGGCGGACCTCGCGGCCGTCGCCCGGTCGTCGCCTCATTCCGAGTAGCCCTCTTGCAGGAAGGTCCCCTCGGTCTCGTACATCGACACCAGTTCCTCGATGAGTTCCTCGTTCGATTGGCCGTCCTCGCAGTGGTTGTCGAGTCGCTCCTTCAGATCGTCGCTGATCTCGAGCGTTTGTGTCATGGGTAGTAGTGCGGTGGGGTCGCGTCGATCGGCGTATCGACGACCGGCGTCAACTAGCCGGGGGCGCACGGACAGCTTTCTCTGGCCGACATACGCAAGTGATATTTCGCGCACCCGATCGGGTCGGCAGACCGATCATCGAACCGGCACGGGACGGCCGTTCACTTACCCGGGCGGTCGCCGTAGTCCCGGATGTGACAGCATCACTGACTGACGACGATGTCGGAAAAACCGTCGTCGACGTCGAGGGCAAGGAACTCGGGATCGTCGCCACCGTCGACGGGAGCAGAGCCGCTGTCGATCCCGACCCCAGCGTTGCGGAACAGGTACTCGCGTCGGTCGGCTGGGAGGGCGAGGACGACGAGGACTACGTCGTCACCGAGGACATGCTCCAGCGGGTCGACAACGAGGTCATCCTGCGCGGTGAACTCTAGGTCGTCCGACTCGAGCGACGGGCCGAACCCGGACGGCGGGGCCTACTCGGCGAGGCGTACTCGGCGGGGCGGCCGTCGAACGACTCGCCGATCGAGAAATCGTCGTCAGGCCCCTCCCGAAACCGGACGCGATTTGCGCGTCCATCCACGCGTTTAACAGCCGAGCCAAGCCGAGCCAACGTGGACGCGCTGCTCGAGGCGCTGGAGGCAGCTTTCGGCGAAAGCAGCGGCCGCTCGGACCGCTTTCAGTCGGCGGCCTGCCGCTGCTCGAGGACGGCTCGAACGTCGCCGTACTGCTCGAATCGGTCGGCACCGATATAGTCGATCGTGTCCTGCAGGTACTGGCTGACCTGTTTGCCGATCTTGCGCTGGTCGTAGCCGTCGAACGGCTGTTCGTCGTAGAGGGGTCCCCCTAGCAACCGATTTTCGACGTACTCCTCGATGCGCGGCTCGTAGACGTCCGCGACGATATCGGGTTCGGCCTCGGCCAGTTGTTTCATGACCCAGCGGCCGTTCTCGATGTGTCGGGTCTCGTCCTGACGGACCTTGCCGATAGCCGCCTGGAACGACTCGAGGACGACGTCTCGGCCCATCTCCTCGGCTTTCAGTTCGATCATCTGGTCGAAACTGAGGTAGCCGCCGCGGGCGAGTTGCGCCTCGATGATACCCATGTAGTTCAGGTAGGCCTCGCCGAGCGCGTAGACGAGTTCGGTTCGGTCGCCGCCGTTGATCGCCGCCAGCAGGTCGTCCGCAGTGTCGTAGAGATCGTCCGTGCTGTACCCCTGCTCCTGATAGCCGCCCTCGCGGTACGGTGCCGTCTCCTGCGTGCCGAAGACCTCCTCGAAGTAGCGGCTGAAGAGGTCGGTGTGTTTGGCTTCCTCGTAGACCTGCTGGGCCAGGAACATCTCCTCCTGAACGGTGTCGAAGGGCATCTCGTCGTTCGGCAGCGCGTCCAGCGCCATCATGTACGGCGCGAGCGTCCGCGTGACGTCCTCTTCGCCGTCGTAAAACCCCGAGCACGTCGCGAGGAATCGATGTTGTTCGGCCTCGGAGAACTGGTCCCAGTCGGCCCGGTCCCCCTCGAGGTCGTAGTCGTCGGGGTCCCACGTCCCCTCCCGCTTGCCCTTTCGGTAGAGTTCGTAGGACTTCTCGCGCTCGCTGTAGTCGATCGCCATGTGTTGCCATCACAATACGATGACAAATGAACGTTCGGATGGGTATCACGTGCGACCAGTCACGAACGCGCAGTAGCCGGCGGTCGATCTACTCCGTGTCCGCGCTATCGATCCGACTATTCGGTCTCCGAATCGGCCGACGAAGCCGCTGCTTCGACCATCGTCTCCCGCTCGTCGAAGTACGCCGGCGCGTCGGCGTCGGCCTCGAACTCGACGATACGGGTCAGGGCATCCTGCCCGTCAGCCGCCTCCGAAGGGAGCGCTTCGGCCAGCTCGGTGTAGCCGGCGGCCAGCTCCTGAAACGCCTGCATTCGTGCCTGTTTCGCCTCGACGAGGAGTTGCTTCTCCTCGAGTTCCTCCTGTAACTCCTCGATCGCGGCGACGTCGACCTCGCTCGTGGCCGGGACGTCCGCGGTCGACGGCGTTTCGGTCGCGGGTACCTCGTCCGGCAAGGCCTCGAGCCGCGATCGGATTTCGGCCATCTCGCGGTCGATCTCGTCGAGCAGCTCGTCGGCCTCTTCGCCCATCGTCTCGACGCGTCCCGAGAGCAGGCCGGCCTGGGTCCGGCAGTACTCGACGAACTCGTCGACCGCGAGTGCGTCCCCGGCGTCGTCGGTCATGGGCCCCCTTGGGGCTGCCGGCCGAAGTCACTTTGGTCCGGTACTGATTCCCGGGCTCGAGATGGGGTCACGGCGTTCACGGATCGGGCGGACAGCCAATCCAGTGTCACGGGAGTCGAGACGCGGAGTGGACGATTCTGAGATGAGTATCGACGTTGCTCTTCGCTAGCGGTTGCTTGACAGCGGGCTTGTACTTGGAACGGACCGATTCGGTCAATAACGGACAAGCAGTTATCGAAGCGCCACTCAAGCTCCCTGATTACTGTCAAAACGCCGCACTGAATACAGAGCGAGTATTCGGCAGAGTACGGATGTTACCGGTCAGCCTCTGTGCGGGACTCGAGTGGGGCTGACTGGGTGGAGAGATGGGTATCCGTGAACCCGGACTCGAACTTGAGACCATAGCCGAATACTCGATCAGCGCCGATATGTCCTGCCCAAATTAGTGCGATGAGAAGAGCGAGTCGGCTATCTGCCCAGAAACCGAAGGCACCGAGCGCGAGCGGTAGTGTGTACGTGTGCACGATATTGTAGCTCAGGCTTCCGAGTCGCGGGCCTGCAAGATACCCGATCATGGACAAGTCAGGGGACAGCGCCAGAACTACCAGCATCCAAATCGGCCCGTCAAGCGTGAAATAGCTCCCCAACGCGATTCCCAGCGCGGCCAGTCCCTCGATACGTAAGAGTGTCCGTGGCTCCATATAGGATCTCTTCTATCAGGGACGTGAAAAATATAGCAGGTCAATTGCTGGCTATGCGCCCGCTATTCAGCACGACTTACCGAGGCCACGAGTTCGTCGAAGCCGACATCGTCCGTACGTCCCCTGTGGGTCAGTGTTCATAAAAACAGGAGAGAAGCGGGACTCGGTTCCCGTCACGGATCGCATGCTGATTGCGATTGATGATGATTCCGAGACGGTCGAACACCGATTGCTAACCAGTAGCATGGCAGTGAGCTTTCAGACTCGTTAAGGCCTTCCGGCTACTGACTCAGGTATAATGAACCTGGAACCGTATCGACAGGACAGACAGTCTCTCTCTGCGATCGAACGATGAGCAAGGACACCATCGAAGTACGCGGCGCGGAGGAGCACAACCTCAAGGATATCGACGTCTCGATCCCTCGAGAGGCCTTTACCGTCGTCACCGGTCTCTCGGGATCGGGCAAGTCCTCGCTCGCGTTCGAGACGGTCTACGCCGAAGGCCAGCGCCGCTACATCGAGAGCCTCTCGGCGTACGCCCGGAACTTCCTCGGCCAGATGGACAAGCCCCAGGTCGAGACCGTCGAGGGGCTCTCGCCGGCCATCTCGATCGACCAGAAGAACGCCGCGAACAACCCCCGTTCGACCGTCGGGACGGTCACGGAGCTCCACGACTACCTGCGACTGCTCTACGCCCGCGTCGGCACGCCCCACTGTCCCGACTGCGGTCGCGAAGTCGGCGAGCAGTCGGCCCAGAATATGGTCGAGCGCATCCTCGAGCTGCCCGAGGGAACCAGGGTCAAACTCGCGGCGCCGGTGGTTCGCGACCAGAAGGGAGCCTTCGAGGACCTCTTCGAGGAACTCGTCTCGGAGGGGTACGCCCGCGTCGAAATCGACGGCGAGGAGTACGACCTCACGACGGACGACCCCGACCTCGACGAGAACTTCGATCACACCGTCGACGTGATCGTCGACCGAGTGAAGGTCAGCGACGAGGGCCGCCCGCGCATCATCGACAGCGTCGAGACGGCGCTCGACGAGGCCGAGGGCGTCCTGAAAGTGATCCTGCCGGAGGCGTCCGAGGAAGTCGCCGCCGATCTCGGCGAGGAGGCCCGCCGGACCGGCGCACTCGGCGAGGAAACCGAGGAGAACGACCGCTTCGTCGTCGAGTTCTCGAAAGATCTCGCCTGCACGCACTGCGGGATCGACATTCCCGAGATCGAGACCCGTTCGTTCTCCTTCAACTCGCCCCACGGCGCCTGTCCCGAGTGCGAGGGCCTGGGCGAGACCAAGGAGATCGACGAGGACCTCGTCCTGCAGGACGAGTCCAAACCGCTCAAGCACGTCTTCGAACCCTGGAGTTACAACCGATCGTACTACCAGACTCGACTGGACGCCGTCGCGGAGCACTTCGGCGTCTCGCTGTCGACGCCCTTCGAGGACCTCGAGGCGGATATCCAGCAGGCGTTCCTCTACGGGACGGACGGCGAGGTGCTGTTCAAGCGGCGCACCAAGAACGGCACCCGCCGGAAGAAAAAGCGCTTCGAGGGCGTCATCCCCAACCTCGAGCGGCGCTACCTCGAGACCGACTCCGACTCGACGCGGGAGCACATCGAGGACTACATGTCGGCCACGGCGTGTCCGGCCTGCGACGGCACCCGGCTGAAGCCCGCGAGCCGCGCCGTGCTGGTCGACGACAGTTCGATCACCGAGATCAACGCGATGAGCATCGGCGACGCCCGCGAGCACTTCGAGTCGATGGAAGCCGACCTCACCGAGCGCGAGAAGGTGATCGCCGAGGAGATCCTCAAGGAGATCCGGGCGCGGCTCGGGTTCATGTGCGAGGTCGGCCTCGACTACATCACGCTCGATCGCGAGGCCTCGACGCTCTCCGGCGGTGAGAGCCAGCGCATCCGGCTGGCTACCCAGATCGGCTCCGGACTCGTCGGGGTCCTCTACGTCCTCGACGAACCCTCGATCGGGCTCCACCAGCGGGACAACGACCGACTGCTGGACACCCTGGAAGAACTGCGCGACCTCGGCAACACCCTGCTCGTGGTCGAACACGACGAGGAGACGATGCGGCGGGCGGACACCGTCATCGACATGGGGCCCGGCCCCGGCAAGCGCGGCGGCGAGGTCGTCGCCAACGGCGACGTCGAGGAGGTCAAAGCGACCGAGGGCTCGATCACCGGTGACTACCTCTCGGGCCAGCGGCAGATCCCGGTGCCCGACGAGCGCCGCGATCCCGACGGCGCGCTGACGATCCGCGGTGCACGCCAACACAACCTCAAGGATCTCGACGTCGACATCCCGCTGGGGTGCTTTACCGCCATTACGGGCGTTTCGGGCTCCGGGAAGTCCACCCTGATGCACGACGTGTTCTACAAGGGGCTCGCTCGACAGATGAACGACAACACGAGCGTGATTCCCGGGGAGCACGACGCCCTCGAGGGGCTCGAGGAGATCGAAACCGTGCGCCTGATCGACCAGTCGCCGATCGGCCGCACGCCCCGCTCCAATCCCGCGACGTACACCGGCGTCTTCGACTACGTCCGGGAGCTGTTTGCCTCGACCTCGCTCTCGAAACAGCGGGGCTACGAGAAGGGGCGCTTTTCCTTCAACGTCAAGGGCGGCCGCTGCGAGGAGTGCGGCGGGCAAGGAACGGTGAAGATCGAGATGAACTTCCTGAGCGACGTCTACGTCCCCTGCGAGGAGTGCGACGGTGCACGCTACAACGACGCCACGCTCGACGTCACCTTCAAGGGCAAGACCATCGCCGACGTCCTCGAGATGGAAGTCGAGGAGGCCGCCGACTTCTTCGAGTCCAACTCGCAGATCCGTCGCCGGCTGAAGCTCCTGAAGGACGTCGGCCTCGGCTACATGACGCTCGGTCAACCCTCCACCACGCTGTCCGGCGGCGAGGCCCAGCGGGTCAAGCTGGCCGAAGAGTTAGGGAAGAAGGACTCGGGCGAAACCCTGTACCTGCTGGACGAGCCGACGACCGGCCTCCACTCGGCTGACGAGCGCAAACTCATCGACGTGCTCCACCGGCTGACCGACAACGGCAACACCGTCGCCGTCATCGAGCACGAACTCGACCTCGTGAAGAACGCGGACCACGTCATCGATCTCGGCCCCGAGGGCGGCGAGAACGGCGGCGAGATCGTCGCGACCGGCACGCCGGAGGACGTGGCTCGCCTCGAGGACTCCCACACCGGTCGCTATCTGCGGGATCTGCTGCCGAAAGTGGACCTCGACGGGCCGCGCGGCGAGCGCGTCGAACCCGTGAGCGCGCCGATGGACGACGACTGATCGGAAGTCCGAATCGCGTCTCGCGGCGACGGCGAAAACTGTCGGCCGGTACCGCCCCCGATCCGAATCGTTAACGGCGGGAGCCGGCGACTATCGTCGCATGAACAGGCGAAAGGCGATTATCCGTCGCGGGCTCACCGGCGGCGGCGTCGCGACGCTCCTCCTGGCCGCCAGTTTCGTCGCCGTGTTAGGCGTGCCGACGACCCCCTCGATACTCCTGCTCGTCTCGTGGCTCGGCGTCGTCGGGAGTGCGATGGTCGTCGCCGGACGCC
>NZ_JAQIVI010000457.1 GCF_028618695.1 Natrinema soli
GCGAACTCGCGGAGGTGCCGCTCCGGCCGGCCGAGGACGCGTCGAACGGCGACGCGACCGACGACGAGACGCCACCCCCTCGAGGCGACGGTGGAACGGTGACCGTCGCGGACGGTCGCGAAACCACGACGGTCACCCTCTGGAACAAGTGGACCGAGTCGGCCGAACTGCTCGAGCCGGGGATGGAGCTGGTCGTAACGAACGCGAAAGAAGAGGAATACGAGGGCGAGACGCGGTACGCGACGACGGGCGATTCCTACGTCGTCGTCGAGCCATCCTTCCTCGTCAGCGTGACGTCGATCCGCAACTGGGTCCAGTGCCCCCGTCTCTATTACCTGAACAAGCTCTCCGGAGTGCCGCTGAACTATCCCGTCGTGAAGGGGACGCTCGTCCACGAAGTCTTCGGCGACCTGCTCCGCGGGCGCGACCTCGAGGAGTCGATCGAGGCCCGCGTCGAGGAACGGGGGCTCCAGCTGGGGCTGCTCGGTGAAACGCCCGAGGCCGTCACCGAGGAGATCCGAGAGAACGCGAACGCGATCGAGGGCTGGCTCGAACAGGGCCGCTTAACGGCGGAAGACAGTTGGCGATCGGAACAGCTGCTCATCAGCGAGACGTTCGGCATCCGTGGCCGAGCCGACGCCGTCCGCCGCGGGGCACCAGTCGAACTGAAGACCGGGAAGAACCTCAAGAAGGAGCCGCGGTTCAAGGACAAGGTGCAGGCCGCCTGCTACGCGCTCTTGCTCGAGGAACACGGCGGCGATGTCGACATCGGAACGCTGCTTTACACGAAGAACTCGGCGCTGGATCGCAACGAGGAGACCGGCGATCTCACGCCCGCAAAGGAGTTCACGATGGGAAGCGGCCTGCTGAAATACGTCGTTCGTCTCCGTAACGAGATCGCAGCGAAGGAAGTGTCCGGCGATATTCCGACCGGCTACGAGGCCGACGCGAAGTGCGAGTACTGCTTCGAGCAGGACACCTGCATGGTCGTCTCGGGCCGCCTCGATCAGGAATCCAAGGCCGGCCAGATCGGCCAGTCGCTGCCGGACGAGGAACTCGAGTACTTCGACCGATTCTACCGCGCGATCGAGGAAGAGCGCCGGGAAGTCCACCGCGAGTACGCCAAGCTCTGGGAACAGACCGCCGAGGAGCGGGCCGACGACGACCGCGCGCTGATTACTCTCGAGTTCGTCGAGAAGCGGCCGCTCGAGGAAGGTCGCTGGGAGCTGCGGGCCGAGCGGACCGGCGGCGCGACCTCGAAGCTCCGCGAGGGCGATCTGGTGCTCGCGAGCGACGGCCACCCGGTTCGCGGCGATTCGGAGTTAGCCTGGATCAAACGACTGGACGAGGAGATCGTACTCACGGCCGACGAACCGGTCGAGGTGACGCGGCTGGACGTCTACCCCTCCGAACTGACGACCGATCGGCTGCTCGTCGCGATGCACGACGCGCTCCTCAAGGGCGACGAGCGGCGCAAGGACATCCTATTCGGACGTGCAAACCCCGAATTCGAAGCAATCGATGAGACGTTCATCGACAACAACGAGCGACAGAACGAGGCCGTGACGAAGGCGGTCGGCGCGACGGACTGCGCGCTGATCCACGGCCCGCCGGGGACCGGGAAGACCTACACCATCGCCCGGGCCATCCGAGCGATGGTCGAGCGCGGCGAGCGCGTCCTGCTGTCGGCCTTTACGAACCGGGCGGTGGACAACGCGCTCGAGGCCCTGCTCGAGCAACTCGAGGACGTGATCGACGAAGAGAGGGTCGTTCGCGTGGGTTCGGAGAGCGGGATCCGCGATGACATGGAACCGTACCGCCTCGAGCGCTCGGGGGAGCCCGAGGACCGCGTCGCGAAGCTGCAGAACGCGCAGGTGGTCGCGGCGACGACGTCGACCTGCGGCTCGCGGATCATGAAAGAGCAGGCCTTCGACGTCGCGCTGGTCGACGAGGCCGCACAGCTCACCGAACCCGGAACCTGCGCGGCGATCAATCTGGCCGAGCGGTTCGTACTGGTCGGTGACCACGAGCAGCTTCCCCCGGTCGTTCGAGCCGAAAACGACCTCACCGAGTCGCTGTTCGAGCGACTGGTCGAACTCCATCCCGAGGCAGGCGTCATGTTGACGCACCAGTATCGGATGAACCAGCGCATTCAAGTCTTCGCCTCGAACGAGTTCTACGACGGTCGGCTCCGGCCCGCCACGCCCGAGGTCGCGGGACGGAATCTGGACGATCTCGAGGGCGTGTCCCGCGACGCGCTGCCCGAGACGCTTCGGGATCCGGTCTCGTTCGTCGACGTCGAGGGCGACCGGAGTCAGTACACCGACAGCGAGGAGGCCGCGCGGATCGCGGACCTGATCGAGACCTACGAACAAGCTGGCCTCGAGCGCACGGACATCGGCGTCATCGCGCCCTTCCGCGCGCAGGTTTCGGAGATTTCCAAGCACGTCCCCGAGGACGTGGCCGTCGACACCGTCGACCGCTTCCAGGGCTCGAGCCAGGAGGTCATCATCGTCTCCTTCACCGCGACCGGCTCGCTCGAGGGACCGATCTTCGAGGACTACCGCCGGATCAACGTCGCGCTGACCCGGCCGAAGCGCGCGCTGGTACTGGTCGGCGACTCGAGCGCGCTCGCGTCCGATCCCGTTTACGAGCGGATGCTCGAGTGGGCACGGCGGTGAGCTAACGGTGTGCCGTCGAGCAGTGAGACGGCGGTAAGCCGTCGCGACGCGGGACGGCAGGTCCTGACCCGGCCCGAACTGCGACTCCCTACACTTATCTTCCGTTGAGCGTAACGACCGGTGACATGCGACTCGAGGAGCAAAGCGCGGCCGTCCGGGACGCCGTCCCCGTCGAATACGCGGAGTTCGTCGCGGTCGTCACCGAACTCGGCGGAACCACGGTACTCATGTTCCTACTCGCCGTGCTGTTCTGGTGCGCGGATCGCCGCCGAAGCGCGCTCGTGATCAGTTACGCGGTCGCCGGGCTGGCGCTCGTGCTCTCGCTCAAGGCCGTCTTCGCGCTCCCGCGACCGCCGG
>NZ_JAQIVI010000458.1 GCF_028618695.1 Natrinema soli
GCGAACTCGCGGAGGTGCCGCTCCGGCCGGCCGAGGACGCGTCGAACGGCGACGCGACCGACGACGGCGGCGAGCCCGAGGAGACCGCCGACGCCGCCTCGCTGGGTGATTTCGCGTGAGGGTCGACCGCGTCCGCCTGCTGAACTTCAAGTGTTACGGCGATGCCGACCTCTCGCTCGAGCGCGGCGTCACCGTCGTCCACGGCGTCAACGGCAGCGGGAAGTCGACGCTGCTCGAGGCCGTCTTCTTCGCGCTCTACGGCTCGAAAGCGCTGGACGAGCGCACGCTCGACGACGTCATCACGACGGGTCAAGAGGAGTGCGAGATCGAACTGTGGTTCACCCACGACGGTCGCGAGTATCACGTCGAACGCCGCCTCAAACTCCGCGGTGATCGGGCGACGACGACGAAGTGCGTCCTCGAGACGCCGACGGAGACCATCGAGGGCGCTCGAGACGTTCGTCGGGAGGTGACCGAACTCCTGCGGATGGACGCCGAGGCGTTCGTCAACTGCGCGTACGTCCGACAGGGCGAGGTGAACAAGCTCATTCACGCCTCGCCGAGCGATCGCCAGGACATGATCGACGACCTCCTCCAGCTCGGCGCGCTCGAGGACTACCGCGAGCGGGCCAGCGACGCTCGACTCGGCGTCAAAACCGTCCTCGACGGCCAGCAGGAGGTGCTCGAGGACGTTCGAAAACAGGTCGAGCAAAAGGAGGACAAGGAGCTCCACGAGCGGCTGAACGGCCTCGAGTCCCGCCGCACGGACATCGCCGACGAGATCGATCGGTACGAATCACAGCGCGAGCAGGCACGGGAGACGCTCGAGACCGCCGCGGACGTCCTCGAGCGCCACGAGGAGACCCGCGAGGAGATCGCGGAACTCGACGACGAGATCGACGAGCTGCGGTCGAAGATTTCGGAGACCGAGCGCAAGCGCGAGGACGCGACCGACGAGCTCAGCGAGATCCGGAGTCGACACGAGGAGCTCGCGGACGAGCGCGCCGACCGCCTCGAGGACGTCGATCTCGAGACGGCCGATCCCGACGAGGAGGCCGTTCGGAACCGCACCGAGGAACTCGAGGCCCGAGACGAGGAGCTTCGAGACGAGCTCGAGGAGGTCCGAGTAACGATCACGGAAGGGACCAACGAGACCGAGCGGCTCCGCGAGGAGGCGGACGAACTCGAGGAACGAGTCGAACGGGCCCGCGAGGAGGCGGACGAACTCGAGGATCAGATCGAGGTCGACGAGGAGACGATCGCCGATCGCGAGGAGAAACTCGACGACCTCGACGAACGGATCGAGGACGCGCGGGCGACGTTCGACGACGCGTCGGTCGAGTTCGGGGCGGCCGAATCACACCTCGAGGAGCTCGAAGCCGAGCGCGAAGAACTCGTCTCGGCACACAACGACATCACCGCCGATATCCGGGCCGCTGAGAACGCGATCGAGGAGGGCGAACGACTGCTCGAGGAGGGGAAGTGTCCCGAGTGCGGCCAGCCGGTCGAGGACTCGCCCCACGTCGACGTGCTGGACGAACGCCGGGAGGAACTCGCCGACCTCGAGGCCGAACACGAGGAACTCGAAGCCGAGCGAGACGACGTCGACGATCGCATCGACCGCACCGAGGAACTGCGAGAGGCCGAACGGCGGGTCGATCGACTCGAGGAGAACCGCGACAACATCGATCAGCTGCTCACGGAGAAACGCGAGAGCCTCGTAGACCGGCGCGACCAGCGCGACCAGTTGCGGGACGACGCCGAGGAGTACGAGGCCGACGCCGAGGAAAAGCGGGCCGCAGCGGACGAGCGCGAAGACGAGATCACCGCCGCGCGCGAAGCGCTCGGCGAGATCAATACCGAGCGCGGAGAGATCTCGGAGACGCTCGAGTCCCTCGAGCGCATCTCGGAGATCACCGCCGAGCGAGCCGCCCTCGAGAACGACATCGAGAACCTCCGCGAGCGCAGAGACGACTGGGAGACGATGAACGACGAGCGCCGCGAGACGCTCTCGGCAAAGCGCGACCGCAAGCGCGAACTGGAGTCGGCGTTCGACGAGGAGCGAGTCGAAACCGCTCGCGAGGACAAGGCGAACGCCGAGACCTACATCGAACAGGTCAACGAGAAACTCGACGAACTCGAGGAAAAACGGAACGGAATCCAGAACGCCATCGGCGCGGTCGAGAACGAACTCGAGGAACTCGAGCGCCTCCGGGAGCGCCTCGAGACGGTCGAGGATCGCTGCGAGCGACTCGAGTCGCTCTACGACGAGGCCGAGACGCTGCAGACGACCTACGGGGAACTACGGGCGGAACTGCGCCAGCACAACGTCGAGACCCTCGAGCGCCTGCTGAACGAGACGTTCGATCTCGTCTACCAGAACGACTCCTACGCGGCGATCGACCTCGACGGCGATTACCGGCTGACGGTCTATCAGAAGGACGGCGAGGCGCTCGAGCCCGAACAGCTCTCGGGCGGCGAACGGGCGCTGTTCAATCTCAGCCTGCGGTGTGCGATCTACCGACTGCTCGCCGAGGGGGTCGACGGGACCGCTCCCATGCCGCCGCTGATCCTCGACGAACCGACCGTCTTCCTCGATTCGGGCCACGTCACGCAACTCGTCTCGCTGGTCGAGTCGATGCGCGATCTCGGCGTCGAACAGATCGTCGTCGTCAGCCACGACGAGGAACTCGTCGGCGCGGCCGACTCCATCGTCCGCGTCGAAAAAGATGCGACGTCGAACCGCTCGCGACTCGAGCGCGGTCAGCCGCCGGAGGCGGAACTACTCGCGTCGGACTAATGGCAACCGAAGGGTCGTCACCGTCTCGAGCCGGCCAGTTCGTTCGCGCTCAGGTCCCTTCCACCGCCGACCCGTCCGTCGTCTCGAGACTCGGCCGGATCGCTTCGAGTGCGGTCTCACACGTCTCGGTGATTCGATAGCCGCGCTCGCCGGCGACGTCGGTTTCCTCGAGCAGCCCGGCGGCGGTGAGGACCGTGAGCCGGCCGTGCAAGTCGCTCTCGCAGACGTCGTAGGCGTCGAGCAGGGCGCGGACGCCGAGCGGTCCGCGCACAGAGAGCTCGACCAGTAGCCCCAGCGTTTCCTCGTCGTGGACGGCGGTCAGCAGCGTCAAAACCGGATCGCTCACGCTTCGCGCAGCCGTCTCGAGGGCCGATTCGTCGCCGACCGCCTCGAGACGGTCGTTCTGGATGTAACACTCGTTGCCGGTTTCGGGGTCGCGAACCAGACTCGCGCTGTCCGATCGTTTGCAGAGCAGGTACCGTTTGCCGGTGTCGTCCTCGACTGTTTTCATGATCGGTGGTCTCGGTTCGATGACTGTCGTTGAGTCACGTCGCGTGAAGTAGTTTCGGCCGGATCCTCCACGGTGCGTCCGGCCGTTTCCGCGTTGTCACCGGGTCCGTCCGCATTGTCACCGGATCCGTCGTCGACGGCGGTATCGTGTTCAGTCGCTGCGTTGCGTTCCGTAGTCGTGTCGTGTCCCGTGGTCGCGTCGCTTTCAGTGTCAGCGCCGTCGTCCCGAAACCGTCTGTAGCGACGACCGGCCAGCCCGAACAGAACGAGCCCGGCGACGACGAGGACACCGCCGCGGGTCAAATCCCCCTCGAAGGCGAGCACTAACAGCCCGAGCGAGAGGATCAGAACCGCGGCGTTGATAACCAGTACTAGCGTCCAGAAGGTCTGGAGAACGTCGTCCGGAACGTCCGTCTCGGCGGTGGAAACGGCGGGTGGCTCGATGGCGCTCGAGAGATCGCCGGGGTCGTCCGGCCCGTCGTCTCCGGTCGACACCTGTGGAATCGTCAACCCGTCGCTGTCGGGATCGTAGAACTCCTCTTCGGGGTCCCACTCCTCGGGCTCGTTCTCGTTCCGGTCGAATACCACATGCGATCCGATGACCAGCGGGAGGAAAAGCGTTCGCTTCGCGAGTGCCGTTTCAAACGGACTCCTGTCAGTTATTTCCGGCGCACCCCCGGCCCGCCATGCGGGTGCGCCTGTACACAGTGACAGCAGACCGTCTCAGGCCAGATTCTCGAGCGTGAGCGTTCGGGAGGTCTCTACCCACGCCAGCGGGTTCTCGGCGTCGTAGAAGACGACGCCGTCGTCGGTCTCGTAGGATTCGATCGTTGCGGTCCCCTCGGGTTCGCTGCTCGGTTCACTCCGATCCGTCGCATCGTCTTTCATGTGGGTGGACACATCGATCACCTGGTCCCATGCTATGTGTTACCAAGTTATATGTCTTGTTGCTCCTGCAAGCCTTCGATATCACACATAAATAGTCCCCATATGGAGAATAAATAACCATGTTTCCCAGCAGAATAATACTGCCGCAGTCACTATGGCTATGAAACGACGACGCTACGTGCGGGCCCTGTTGGGGGCCGCAACGATCGGTACCGCGAGCGGAATCGGCAATACGAGCGCGACGACGTGGTTTGATCCGACGGTCACGACCGAAAGCGGCCCTGTCCGCGGCGAAACCGTCGGCGAGACGGACGTCTTCAAGGGGATTCCGTACGCCGAACAGCCGGTCGGCGACCGACGGTGGCGACCGCCGGAGATCCCCGGCGAGTGGGAGGGGACGCTCGAGGCGACGGAGTACGGCCCGGCCTGTGTCCAGCGCGGCGGGCTCGCCACGATCGCCGGCAGCGAGCCCGAGATTTCCGGGAGCGAGGACTGTCTCAACCTGAACGTCTGGTCGCCGTCGGACGCGACGCCCGACGATCCGGCACCGGTGATGGTCTGGATTCACGGCGGCGGTTACACGAGCGGCAGCAACCGCTACGACTCGAGGCGGCTCTCGGCGTTCGGCGACGTGGTCGTCGTGACGATCAACTACCGGCTGGGGCCGTTCGGCTTCTTCACCCATCCGGACCTCCTCGCGGAGGATCCCAGGAACGTCAATCAGGGCTATCAGGACATGCGTGCGGCGCTCCGGTGGGTCCAGCGCAACGTTCGTGCCTTCGGCGGTGATCCGAACACGGTCACGATCTTCGGCGAGTCGGCCGGCGGGAACGCGGTGTTGACGCCCATGAGCGATCCGGCCGCCGAGGGACTCTTCCACCGCGTCATCTGCGAAAGCGGCCCAGTCGTCAGCGACCTCCTCGACCGGGAGGCGGCCGCTCAGGTGGGCGTCGACCTCGCCGATGCGGTGGGCTGTGCCGGGAGCGACGCGACGGACTGCCTGCGCGAGAAATCGCCGGAGGATATCCTGACCGCGAACGCCGACGACTCGTCGGGCGAGAGCACGCTCGACGAGCCACTCGGCGTCGTGGTCGACGGCGAAGTGGTCGAGAAACACCCCGCGAAGCGATTCGCCGACGGCGAGTTCGCTGACGTACCGTTGATCACCGGCGCGAACGCCGACGAGACGCAGCTGTTCCTCCTCGGAACCGACGTGTCGACCGGCGAGGAGTACCGGGCGACCGTCGAAGACCGGTACGGCGAACTCGCGGACGCGGTCCTCGAGACCTATCCGGCCGACGCCTACGAGACCCCGAAGGACGCGCTCGTCGCCGCGACGACCGACGCGACCTTCCGCTGTGGCGACCGACTGGTCGCGCGCTGGATCGACGAAAACGGCGGCACCGTCTACCGGTACCTCTTCGACGACGCGCCGACGTACCCCCTTACGTTCCTCTCGCTGCTCGAGGACGACGTAGGGGCCTATCACGCGGCCGAACTCGCCTACGTCTTCGGCGGGGACGTCACGCAGGGCGGTACCGCGCTGGCGCGTCTCGGTTTCCGAGACAAGTTGCTCTCCCGGCGGATGCGAGACTACTGGACGACCTTCGCCACGACCGGAGACCCGAACAGTCGACTCCGACCCGACTGGCCGCAGTTCACCGCGGGCGAGCAGGCACAGGTTCGGCTCACCGAAGACGAGATCGTTCGGGAATCCGGCCCGAAACCGGAGTGTCGGCTCTGGGAGTCGGTCTACAGGGACAACGTCGGGCTCTGAGTGGCTCGAGGTCGCGCCGGACCTCCCGTCGTGTCGGTCGCAGCAGTCGAGCGCTCCCCGTGTGACACCGCTCGCGGGCGGGGATTGCAGGGGTTTTTATCCGCCCACTGCAAATCTCGGTATCATGACTGAGGCGGGCCAGACCGGACTCACGGAGTTCGGCGGCGACTCCGAGGAGACCGACGACCGGCCGGCAGAAGAGGCGGTTGCCATCGCCGGTAACGGCGGATCGAACGCCACAGAGGTGATCGACGTCGTCGAGGAGACGCTCCCCGAACCCGAGGGCGAACTCGAACTCGCCGTGATGCAGGTCGACTACACGATCGCCGGCTACGGCGACGAGGAGCGACCGATCATGCACGTGTTCGGGCGGACGCCCGAGAGCAAACTCGAGCACGTACAGGTCGTCGGCTTCCAGCCGTACTTCTACGCGCCGACGGAGACGCTCGAGCGACCGCCAGCGGAGCAGTACGATCGGCTCACCGGCAGCGAGGAGTACGACGAGGACGGCGAGCCCTACGAGAGCATTCGGGGCGAGAAACTCACCAAGATCTTCGGCCAGACGCCCCGGGACGTCGGGCAGATCCGGGACGACTTCGATCACTTCGAGGCCGACATCCTGTTCCCGAACCGGTTCCTGATCGACAAGGACATCCGGAGCGGCATTCGGGTGCCGGAGCGACGCGCGGACGACGAGTCGCTGGTCGTCCCCCACACCGAAGTCGAGGCGGCCGACGTCGACGCCGACCCTCGCGTGAACACGTTCGACATCGAGGTCGACGACCGGCAGGGGTTCCCCGAGGACGGCGAGGAACCGATCGTCTGTCTCACCAGCCACGACTCCTACCGCGACGAGTACATCATGTGGCTCTACGAGGCCCCGGTCGGTGACGGCGAGATCCCCACCGAAATCGACGACTACGACCCCATCGAGGGGGCGATCGACCACGAGGTCCGATGCTTCGGCGAGGAGGAGGCGATGCTCGAGGCCTTCATCGAGTACATCGACGACACCGATCCCGATATTCTCACGGGCTGGAACTTCGAGGACTTCGACGCGCCGTACTTCCTCGACCGCCTCGAGGAGCTCGCGGGTCCCCACCACGAGTACGACCTCTCCATCGACCAGCTCTCCCGAGTCGACGAGGTCTGGCGCAGCAACTGGGGCGGCCCGGACATCAAAGGGCGGATCGTCTTCGACCTGCTCTACGCCTATCAGCGGACGGTCTTCTCCGAACTCGACTCCTATCGGCTGGATGCGGTCGGCGAGGCGGAACTGGGCGTCGGGAAGGAGCGCTACGCCGGCGACATCGGCGACCTCTGGGAGGGCGATCCGACCAGGCTGCTCGAGTACAACCTCCGGGACGTCGAACTCTGCGTCGAACTCGACCGCCAGCAAGAGATCGTCACCTTCTGGGACGAGGTGCGCTCGTTCGTCGGCTGTAAACTCGAGGACGCGCCGACGCCGGGCGACGCGGTCGACATGTACGTTCTCCACGAGGCCTACGGGCGGTTCGCGCTGCCCTCGAAGGGCCAACAGGAGGCCGGCGAGGAGTACGAGGGCGGCGCGGTGTTCGAGCCGATCACGGGCGTCAAGGAAAACGTCACCGTGCTCGACCTGAAGTCGCTGTACCCGATGTGCATGACGACGATCAACGCCTCGCCGGAGACGCGGGTCGATCCCGAGAAGTACGACGGGAAGACCTACGTCGCGCCGACCAGGCCCGAACCGACCCACTTCCGCAAGGAGCCCGACGGCGTCATGCGAGAGATGATCAACGAGCTGCTTGCCGAACGCGAGGAGAAGAAATCCCAGCGCAACGAGTACGAACCCGGTACTCGGGAGTACGAGCAGTACGACCGACAGCAGGGCGCGGTCAAGGTCATCATGAACTCGCTCTACGGGGTGTCGGGGTGGGAACAATTCCGGCTCTACGATAAGGATGCGGCATCCGCGATCACCGCGACCGGCCGCGAAGTGATCGAGTTCACGGACACCGCCGCAGGCGAGCTGGACTACACCGTTGCGTACGGGGACACGGACAGCGTCATGCTCGAGCTCGGCCCCGACGTCTCGAAGGAGGATGCCATCGAGCAGTCCTTCGAAATTGAAGAGTACATCAACGGCCGCTATGACGACTTCGCGCGCGAGGACCTGAACGCCGAGGACCACCGCTTCCAGATCGAGTTCGAGAAGCTCTATCGACGATTCTTCCAGGCTGGCAAGAAGAAACGATACGCGGGCCACATCACCTGGAAGGAGGGCAAGGACGTCAACAACGTCGACATCGTCGGCTTCGAGTACCAGCGCTCAGACATCGCTCCGATCACCAAGGAGGTCCAGCACCGGGTCATCGAGATGATCGTCCGCGAGGGCGACGTCGAAGGCGCGAAGGAGTACGTCAACGGCGTCATCGAGGACGTACTGGCGGGCGACATCTCGCTCGAGGACATCGCGATTCCGGGCGGGATCGGCAAGCGACTGGACAACTACGACACCGACACGGCGCAGGTCCGCGGCGCGAAGTACGCTAACCTACTGCTGGGCACCAACTTCCAGCGCGGGAGCAAACCCAAGCGGCTCTACCTCGATCGCGTCGATCCGTCGTTCTTCGAACGACTCGAGGCGGAAGAGGGGTTCGACGCCCGCACCGACCCACTCTACGGCGCGTTCAAGCGCGATCCTGACGTCATCTGCTTCGAGTACGAGGACCAGATCCCCGAGGAGTTCGAGGTCGACTACGACAAGATGCTCGAGAAGACGCTGCAGGGGCCGATCGAGCGCATCCTCGAGGCGCTCGACATCTTGTGGGACGAAGTCAAGAGCGGGCAAGAGCAGACGGGACTGGACAGTTACATGTGAGTCGGTGACGACCTCGAAGCGAGCGCCGCCGTCCGTTCCCGCAGTCGCCCGAATGAACCTCGCTGTGCTCGAGCCTGTGGGTTTCCGAAACGAAAAATAATCTTCTCGAAATCGGACCGCATCCAATCGAACACGAAAACGTTATGGGGCGAACGGCCCTTGGTCAATACGACAGAATACTATGGCACGCCTCGAACTAAACAACCTGCACGCGGAAGTGGCGGAGGGCGACGAGACGATCCTCGAGGGCGTTACCCTCGAAGTACAGTCGGGCGAGATTCACGCCCTGATGGGCCCGAACGGCTCCGGGAAGTCGACGACCGCGAAGGTCATCGCCGGCCACCCGGCCTACGAGGTCACCGACGGTGAGGTCCTGCTCCACCTGGAGGACGAGGAGTTCGGTCCGAACATCGAGATCGACGAGGACCAGCGCACCTGGGACCTGCTCGACCTCGAGCCCAACGAGCGCGCCGCGCTCGGCATCTTCCTCGGCTTCCAGTACCCGGCCGAGATCGAGGGCGTCACGATGACGAACTTCCTCCGAACGGCACTGAACGCCAAGATCGAGGAGCGCGAGGAGCTCTTCGAGGACGAGGACGGCGAGGAAGTCGACGCTGAGGACGACGGCTTCGAGACCTCGCCGATGGAAGGGAACGTCGACGAGGGCGAGATCGGCGTCGCCGAGTTCCAGCAGATCCTCCAGGAGAAGATGGAACAGCTGGAGATGGACGAGAAGTTCGCCCAGCGCTACCTCAACGCCGGCTTCTCCGGCGGGGAGAAGAAGCAAAACGAGGTGCTGCAGGCCGCTATCCTCGAGCCCTCGATCGCCGTTCTCGACGAGATCGACTCCGGGCTCGACATCGACCGGCTGCAGGACGTCTCGAACGGGATCAACGCGCTGCGCGACGAGCAGGGCACCGGGATCCTCCAGATCACCCACTACCAGCGCATCCTCGACTACGTCGAGCCCGATCACGTCCACGTGATGCTCGACGGTCAGATCGCCAAGAGCGGCGGGCCGGAGCTCGCCGAGAAGCTCGAGGACAAGGGGTACGACTGGGTCCGCGAGGAAGTCTACGGCACCGCGTAACCGAATTTGGCTAGAACAACCGTAATAACGCTACAGCCGTAAACACAACTACATCAACCAATGAGTTCCGATCAAGACCACCTAAAAGAGACAGACACCGAGGCTCGGTTCGAGTTCAAGAAGGAGGAGAACTCCGCCGTCAGGTCCGGGAAGGGCCTGACCGAGGAGGTCATCCGCATGATCTCCGACGACAAGGACGAACCCGACTGGATGCTCGAGCGGCGTCTCCGCGCGCTCGAGCAGTACCAGAACATGCCGATGCCGTCCGACTGGCCCGGCATGCCCGACCTCTCCGAACTGGACGTCGAAGAGATCATCCCCTACATCCGCCCGGACGTCGACAAGCGCGAAGGCGTCGACGACTGGACGGAGCTGCCAGACGAGATCAAGGACACGTTCGACAAGCTGGGCATTCCGGAAGCGGAGAAGAACGCCCTCTCGGGCGTCGGTGCCCAGTACGAGTCCGAAGTCGTCTACCAGAACATGCAGGAGCAGTGGGAGGAGAAGGGCGTCGTCTTCTGTAACATGGACGAGGCCGTTCGCGAGCACCCCGAACTCGTCAAAGAGCACTTCATGACGACCTGCGTGCCGCCGAGCGACAACAAGTTCGCCGCGCTGCACGGGGCCGTCTGGTCCGGCGGGTCGTTCGTGTACGTCCCCGAAGACGTCACCGTCGAGATGCCCGTTCAGGCCTACTTCCGCATGAACTCGGAAGGGATGGGGCAGTTCGAGCACACCCTCATCATCGCCGAGGAAGGCTCCGAAGTCCACTACATCGAGGGCTGTTCCGCACCGAAGTACGGCACCCACAACCTCCACTCGGGCGGCGTCGAGGTCTTCGTCGGCGAGGACGCGCACGTTCAGTACTCGACCGTCCAGAACTGGTCGAAGAACACGTTCAACCTGAACACCAAGCGCGCCATCTGCGAGGAGAACGGCACGATGGAGTGGGTCTCGGGCAGCATGGGATCGAAAGTGACCATGCTCTATCCGTGTACGATCCTCAAGGGTCGCGGTTCGACCGACACCCACATCACCATCGCCCTGGCGGGCGAGGGCCAGAACATCGACACCGGAGCGAAGGTCTACCACAACGCACCGGAAACCAGTTCGACCATCGAGTCCAAGTCGATCTCCAAGGACGGCGGCCGCACCAACTACCGCGGTCTCGTCCACATCGCCGACGGCGCCGAGAACTCGAGCACCGCCGTCGAGTGCGACGCGCTGATGTTCGACAACGAGTCCACCTCGGACACCATGCCGTACATGGAGATCGAGGAGTCGAAGGTCGACGTCGCTCACGAGGCGACCGTCGGCAAGATCGGCGACGAGGACATCTTCTACCTCCAGTCGCGCGGACTGGACGACGACGACGCCAAGAAGATGATCGTCGCCGGCTTCATCGAGCCGATCACGGAGGAACTGCCGATCGAGTACGCGGTCGAACTCAACCGCCTCATCGAACTCGAGATGGAGGGGAGCCTCGGATAATATGAGCGCAGGAACAGAGGTACACGCCAATCTGACCGATGCACAGGTACGCGAAATTTCGGGCGACCTCGAGGAACCCGAGTGGCTCCTCGAGACCCGTCTCGAGGCCCTCGACGCGCTCGAGGACCTCGAGATGCCCGACGTCATCCGGACGCCGGGTCGGGACTGGACGAACCTCCACGAGCTGGACTTCGAGTCCCTCGTGGACCCGCTGAACGCGGCCGAGGACAAGGACCAGATCGGTCCCGACGAGGCCGAGGTTCTCTCGTGGGCCGACGCGGTCCAGGAACACGAGGACCTCCTGAAGGAACACTTCGGCACCACCGTGGACCCGCAGGAGAACTACCTGACGGCGCTCTCGACTGCCCTCTTCAGCACCGGGACGGTCGTCTACGTCCCGGAAGGCGTCGACGCCGAGGACGTTGCCATCCGAACTGAGCAGAACTCCCGGTCGCTGTTCAACTACACGCTCGTCGTCACCGAGGAGTCGTCTTCGGTCACAATCGTCGAGCGCCAGTCCACCGGCGCAGAACAGGATGAACAGTACTACAGCGGCGTCGTTGAGGTCGCCGCCGGCGAGAACAGCTACGTGCAGTACGGCAGCCTCCAGAACCTCTCGGAGGAGGCCTACAACTTCACCGTCAAGCGCGGCGTCGCCGACACCTACGCCACGATCGACTGGATCGAGGGCAACCTCGGTACGCAGCTGACCAAGACCGAAGTCTCGACGACGCTCAGCGGCGACTCGTCGGAAACGCAGATCGTCGGGGCCTTCTACGGCCACAACGATCAGCACTTCGACCTCGACGCGAAGGTCTGGCACCGCGCGGAGCACACGACCGCCGACCTCGTCACCCGCGGCGTTACCGACGACGTGGCTCGCTCGGTCTACGAAGGCGTCCAGGACGTCGGCTCCGACGCGTGGGACACCAGTTCCTACCAGCGCGAGAACACGCTGATGCTAAGCGACGAGAGCGAGGCCGATGCCTCCCCGAAGCTGATCATCAATAACCACGACACCGAGGCCAGCCACTCCGCGACAGTCGGCCAGATCGACGCGGAGGATCTGTTCTACATGACCTCCCGCGGCGTCGATCCGCGTTCGGCCCGCAACATGCTCGTCGAGGGCTTCTTCGTGCCCGTCCTCGAGGAGATCGATGTCGACGAACTCCGTGACGACCTCGAGGGACTGATCGGTGCGCGACTCCGGCAGCGAGACTAACTGCTCTCGCAGCTGTTTTGATTCGGTTTCTATCCGCGCTGACTGCCCGTTTTCGCTGTCCGTGCTCCGAGACGACTAAGTAACAGCGGCCCTCTTGTCACGATATGAGTTTGGGACAGCGTGTCTCGAGCGACCACCAGTTGACTCGATTGCTTCAGATCGGGGTCGTACTGGAGGAACTCGTCGAGTCACGCGCCGCCCACCACATCGAGTCCCTGCCCCCCCAAGAGCGGGCGGAGTTCGACGAGGAGGTGGAGGAGTTGCTCGCGGAGGCTGCGACGGAGTCGGCCGAGCACCGCGAGCGACTCGAGGCGCTGATCGACGATCTCGAGGCTGAAACGGTCGGATACGAGGAGATCAACGCGCTGGTCGACGCCCAGTATGGGCCGCCGGAGGACACGGACGGCGTTCTCTACGATCAGCTGGCGAACGAGGAAACGGCCTACAAGTTCTACGACGATCTGATCGACGCGATCGAGGCTTCGGACGCCGCGTTCGCCGTCGATCGCGATCGGCTACTCGAGACGCTGTACAGCATCCGCGAGGAGGAAAAAGAGGGGGTCGAGGAAGTGACCGAGATCATGGAGCACAGAGCATGACCGTGGGATGGACGAGCGCGGCGGCCGCTATCGATGACTCGCCGCCTGATGCCCGCATCGGCTCCCGGATTCGAGTACACCGGCGCAGCACGGACGCGCCCCGCGGCGGTCCCGACGGAGGGAGAGCATGAACACCGCAGATCAATATCTCAAAGCGATCTATCTGGCGCAGCGAATCGAGGACGGCCCCGCATCGACCGGGACGCTCGCGGATCTGCTCGAGGTGAGTCCGGCCAGCGTCAACGAGATGGTCGGCAAACTCCAGGACCGCGAACTCGTCGACCACGAGAAGTACAAGGGAGCCAGTCTGACCGACGAGGGACTCGAGCGCGCCCACAACGCCCTCCAGACCTACTGTATCATCGAGCGGTTCCTCGCGAACGTCCTCGAGGTCGAGGAGTTTCGCGACGAGGCCGGCGCCCTCGAGAGCGTCATCGACGACACCGTCGCGGAACGGCTGGACACGATCATCGACCGGCCCGAGCAGTGTCCCGACTGTTTCGATGCCGAAGCGGACTGCTGTGAACTGCTCGAACTCGAGGCCGGCGGTCACGCGGACTGAGACGATCTTTTATACCGTCCGAAGATGCACTTTCGGATTCCTGTTGTGTCTTTCGACGAACGCTCCGTATCGGCCAAACACAGCTTCCGAGGAACGATATTGCAACTGTTACTCGTGTCATCACACGCCCTATAATTTGGTACAAGTCTGAAATAGACAAAGAGATGAATGTCCACGATGCGACGCAATCAGCAACGCGGAGAGAAAAGAGGTGATGGCGGTTCGACGATTCTGGTCGAGGAACAATCAGATGAATCCACAACACAGGCAATACTACGGGGAATTACTGCGTTGAAGGGGGTCGCTGAAACTGAGCTTGATCCAATCTACAGCAGTATCGAGACGGATTCGATGGAACAGTTACTAGACCATTCACGTATGCATGATTCTACTGTCTCTGTTACGTTCGATTTTGAGGGGTGTACCGTTTGTGTCCGCAGCAAAGAGGACATACAAATAACAAGTACTTCATCGTATATCGGTTGACAGCACCGTTGGTTACGTGTGGTCAGGCTGTCGTTGGTCTCCGAATCGGATATATCGCCGCCCGATAATCGCCGCAGCGACGAGGGCGACGACAACCGCGACGCTGAGGCCGATCGGAAACGACCAGGTATCGCCGGACCAGTCGGCATCGAACACGTCGGCGTAGTAGTTTGCGACCCGCTCGCCGTGGAGCGCGACGAGTACCTCGCGATTGTTCTCGAGCGAGTTCGCGTTCCAGTTAGCGCTGCCGACGATTGCGACCTCGCGGTCGATTACCACGCCCTTGGCGTGGATCTTTTCGAATCGGTCGGTGTCCGCGACGAGTCGAACCTCGAGCGGGAGGTCCTCTCGGTCGGCGATCCGCTTGAGGTCGGCCGCGAGCCGTTCGTTTTCGTCCGCGTTGTACCACGCAGATCCCAACAGAAGCCGAACGTCGACGCCGCGGCGGGCCGCCTCGAGGGTCGACTCGAGCAACGAGACGTCGGCGGTGATAGCGGGCTGGATGACGAGGATCTCGTCGTCCGCACCGGCGAGTAGCTCCCGCAGTCGGCCCTCGGCGTTGTCCGGCGCGATCAGAAGTTCGGCCGAGTCGACGGGAACCGTCGCGGGCTCGTGAGTAGTCGGGAACTCGGATCGAGACGACAAGAAGCCTTGCTCCTCGTCGTCGACGAACGAGGTGTTCGCTCGGTAGGCTTCGCCCGATACCGTGTCCCAGCCCTCGAAGTCGGCCCGAAAGACGGTCGCCAGATCGGCTGCGAGCGTTCCGTCCTCGAGTCGGACGCCCCAGCCGCGGCTGCTTTCGCCTCCGATTCCCGAGTTCTTCCAGTTCTCGCTGGTGACCAGCACGCGGTCGTCGGCGACGGCGTACTTGGGATGGTGATACCGGTAGCGCCCGCTTTCGCCGCCGATGACCCGCACGCCGACGCCGTCGGCCTCGAGCGTCTCGAGTAGCTCGAGGGTCCACTCGGGCGGCATCTCGTCGATCTCGA
>NZ_JAQIVI010000459.1 GCF_028618695.1 Natrinema soli
GCGACGGGTTCGACGCCCGCGACGACATCGCCGTCCTACGGACGTTCTCGAAGGCCTACGGGCTGGCCGGCATCCGGCTCGGCTATGCCGTCGTCCCCGGCGAGTGGGGCGACGTCTACGCCCGCGTGAACACCCCCTTCGCGGCGAGCGAACTCGCCTGCCGAGCCGGTCTCGCCGCCGTCGACGACGAGGAACACGTCGAGCGAACCGTCGAGACGGCCCGCGAGTCGCGCGTCTACATGCGAAACACTATCGAAACCCACGTCTGGGAGAGCGAGGGCAACTTCGCGCTCGTCGACGTCGGTGACGCCTCGGCGGTCGCCGCGGAAATGCAGGAACGCGGCGTCATCGTTCGCGACTGCTCGAGTTTCGGTCTCCCGGGCTGTATCCGGATCACCTGCGGCACCGAGGAGGAGACCGAGCGGGCGGTCGCGACGCTCAACGACGTCCTCGCTGATCTCGGCCTCGAGACGGACGCGACGGACGAGGCCGATGATCCGGACGCGGAGGTGGCCGGCCAATGAGGGTCGCCGTCACCGGCACTCCCGGAACCGGGAAGACGACCGCGACCGAGTTGCTCGAGTCCAGGCTGGCCGATCCCGATGACACAGCGGACGACGCGTCGACGCCGGACCTCGAGGTGATCCACCTCAACCGAGTGCTCGAGGACGAGGGACTCTACACCGAGGTCGACGCCGACCGCGAGAGCAAGGTGGCCGATCTCGAGGCGCTGAGCGAGTGGCTCGAGGGTCGCGATGACGTCGTGATCGAATCCCATCTCGCGCATCACTTCGATGCTGATCGAGTCGTCGTACTGCGGTGTCATCCGGAGACGCTCGAGGAACGATTGCTCGAGCGCGGCGAGACCGAGGCGAAGGCGGCGGAAAATTCGGAGAGCGAGGCGCTGGACGTCATTCTTTCCGAAGCCGTCGAGAAACACGGTCTCGAGTCTGTCTACGAAATCGACACGACAGAGCGCGAGCCGGCCGGCGTCGCGGACGACCTC
>NZ_JAQIVI010000046.1 GCF_028618695.1 Natrinema soli
CGCGGGCCTCGAGCGCGCGGTCCCAGCGCCTGACGTCGGCGATCGCGACGATGGCTTCGTCGCCGCTGTCGCCGTCTTCATCACGGCCGCCGCTGCCACCGCCTTCATCACCGTCGCTGCTACCGCCGGCTTCGGTGCAGTCGAACGCGTCGCGAGCGTCGTCGGACTCGAGGAAAACGTAGTCCGCCCGGTGTCGCGTTCGATCGGTTCGCTCGTTGCGCACGAACGAGTGTCCCAGCGCCCGGAACACGGGTCGGACGAACGCTTCCTCGAGTCGAGTGCGGCTTTCGCTCGCGGTCGATTCGCCGACTCGCTCCCAGCACGCGCGGATCTCGTCGAACGCCGCTCGGAGCTCGTCTTCGTCGACGTCCTCCCAGGCGTCCGATTCGGGGAGGCGGTCCTCGAGGTACGCGCTCGAGAACACGTCGTGGCTGGTCCGGTAGCTGCACCCCTCGCGACGGGAGCGGTCGGTGGGAGCGCCGACTCGGTTCCGGGACACCGCTTTCCTTTGCGTGATCCGAGTCGCGGCATATAGCTGTTCCCCCGGACGGGGGTTCCGTCACGGATACCGCTCCGAATCGGCGTCGGGCGTGCGTCGCTCGAGCAGGTCGAGGACGGGTTCGGTCGCGGCCAGTCGAATCCCGACTCGCGTCAGCCGATCCCGGATCGCGGCGGGAACGAGCGTGCCGTAGAGCGATCCGAGGAGCGGAACCGGACCGACGCGGTAGTGCGTGTCGGGGTTCGGGACGGTGGCGGCCTCCCGAATCGTCGCGGCGACCCGATCGGGCTCGTTGATCAGCGGACCGCCGCCCTCGACGGCGCGAACTCGCCGGAGGACGCGGTAGAGGTCCGTGTACTGCGTGGGTCTGACGACGCTGACGTTCCGGCGTTCGTCCGCGGCCGTCTCCGCATCGGCGTCGGAG
>NZ_JAQIVI010000460.1 GCF_028618695.1 Natrinema soli
CGTGACCCTGATGCGCGACGACCCGCTCGACGTGGTGAAGGCCATCCGCATCTCCGAGGCCACCCTCCAGAAGATCAAGCAGAACCTCGTCTGGGCGCTGGGCTACAACACCGCGATGATCCCGCTGGCCTCGCTCGGCTTGCTCCAGCCGGTCCTCGCGGCCGGTGCGATGGCGCTGTCCTCGGTGTCGGTCCTCTCGAACAGCCTGCTCTTCCGTCGGTACACACCCGACCGCGATTACGAACTGTTCGGACGGCTCCGGCGCTGAGCGGCGCTCCGACCTCGAGGGGTACTTTCTGCTTGAGTTTCGCTCGGTTTTCGCTCGAGTCGAAGCAGACGGTTCAGAGGATGTAGTCAGCAGATCGGCATCTACAGAAACGGTTCTTTTCACCATCGAATGGAGTCCATCAACTGGACCGCCGGCCTCCTTCCACGCACTAAATCCTCAGCGCGCTTTTAGTGCATGCTACAAAAGCATGTGACTTGCGTCTCTCCTGTAGACTGGCAAGAACAACCTTGAGCCTGTAATTGATTGCCATGTTGTTCCGCGTGCTCTTTGGTATCAGCAGTGATGACAATTTTCATACTCGATGATTTTGTGGAGAGTGAAGGGGAATCCTCTGTGTCAGGTTCTGTTATGTGGACCTCGAGTTCTGGCAGATCGGGATGTGCTTCCCTGACTCGTACCAGCATCATTCGTAGTGTGTCCGCAGCGGTACGTATCTCCCTCATAGCGCGTTCACTGTCCTCTGCTATAGCGCGTTCACTATCTTCTACCCCATCTACCATGATCTTTCATGATGTATATCGATGTGTGTTATCTTAAACCTTTGTACAACTCTCTATAATTTCAAGAAACCATATAAATCTTCGAAATATAATGCTTGATTTGTCTCGCAGAAGGAGGTAGTCCCTCCACCACTCTTCGAGTGAACCTCGGTTCCTTGAGAGATCCGCGCTTTGTATTCAGCACGGCTCTGCCAGTACCCACGATAGCTGATGAATATTCACCCGGCAAACTGTCTCACGAGACATAAAAGCCTCGCACGGTACGCACAGCGCTCGTACCCGTTCGCCTTCGACTCGAGCAGGTCGGAGCCGCGGCGTCGCCCCGAATCGCTCTACGAGAAATACGGTAAACGAGGCGGGTACGACCGATAATTGAATCGAGTTCTACCGGCCGGCCGATCGGCCCCGTAAACTGTGCGCAGGTCGGCGGCTGACCGGAGGCACTCGATCTTACGACGCTTCGGCTCGTTTCTCGCCGGCGTTCCCGTTGCCGCGCTGTTTCTCGTCTTTCTCGTCGCTGTTCGTTTCGTCGACGTCGCGAATTTCGACATCGTCACCGGTGCCGCTCTGACTGATCACCGGCTTGAGGATGTACTTCCCGCTCTTCCCGGCCTTGTGCGGCGCGATGTCGTAGACGAAGTCGACCCGCTCGCCGTTACCGACGGTGAATCCCGTGTTCAGGTGGAGCTTGTTGCTCGGCAACTTCACCCGCGTCGTACTGCCGTCGGCCAGTATCCCCTCGGTGTCGCTGACGTAGATGAAGACTTTCTCGTAGTCGCCGGCCGGCAACTCGAACTCGTCGATCACGGACGCGTTCGCGCCTTTCAGTTCGGTGAGATCGACCGTCCGACTGTCGACGTCGTGCTCGACCCATCCCCCGTCGCTTGCGTCGCCGTCATCGTTTCCACCAGCCTCCTCGTCTTCCGCTTCCGATTCGTTGCCGTCCATCTCTCCGCTCGCTTCCTCATCCGTTTCGTTGGTATCCGTCTCTCCGTCGGTTTCGTTGGGTGATTCGTCGTCGGACTCGGTTGTATCCTCGCCGTCGGTTTCCTCCGAGTCACCGTCGCCTCCCTCGCCAGCCTTCTTGAATCCGACCTTCGTAATCGTCACGTTGAGATGTTCGAAGTCGTCGATCACGTTCGGCTCGTCGCTGACGTAGAACGCGGCCGTTCCCGCGCCGCCGTCGCTCGAGTCCGTCGTGGACGAGTCGTCGGTCGTCGTATCGTTCGTCAGGTCCCCGCCCATGCCGCCGGTACACCCGGCGATCGCGACGAGGGCTGCGACGAGTAGTAACTGGAGTATCCGTCCGTTCATGTTCCGTGACAGTCAATCAATACTGAAAAAAGGGGACGATGATTGGATCCGTTCACGACCGTTCAGCCCCGTAAACTGGTCGAAACCGTGGAATCACTGCCGGCTTCAACGGCGGTCAGGGGACCCCGCTCATCCCCTCGAGCCGTTCGGCGAACAGGGCCTCGAGGAGTGCGGGCGTGACGAAGGCCTCGACGAAGGCTGCCACGACGAGAAGCGACCAGCCGACCAGAACGAGGATGGCCGTCCGATAGAGGTAGGATTTCGTCACGATCGCGTCGCGCGCGCCGAAAATCCGCTGTCCGAACCGGTAGAGCAACCGGAAGCCGACGCCAGCGGCGATGAAGAGCGCGGGAAGCTCGAAGATTCCGTGGGGGAGCAAGCCGACGAGAATGTAATCGAATCCGACGGTCTCCGTGACGACGGCACCGACGTTCCCGACGATGACGCCGTTGAACAGCATCGCCCAGGCGGTGAGGAGTCCGAGCGTCAACGCACCGAGTATCGACAGGAGGAACGCCCGCGAGTTGTTCACCAGCAGGAACTGGGCTAGCTCGAGCCCGCCCATCTCCCCGATGTTCTCGGGGAAGAGGCTCTCCCCGAGCAAGTCGGCGATAATCTCGAGCAGGTTGTAGCCGGCCGCATAGAGGAGGACGCCGATGAGGACGCCGAGTCCGAATAGGCCGGCTGCAAAGCCCACGAATCGGCTGTGCTCGTCCCAGGCGTCGGCCAGCGCCGCCCGCGGTGGATAGCCGTCGACGAAGGCGCGAACCCGTGCGCGGCGCGATCGCGTTCCCATACCGATGGTTTCGCGGATCGAACTGTTAAATCCGACGACTGGTTGGTGGTATCAGTCCACCGACCGTAGAGGGTCGGGAAATCGACAGTATAAGGCGACCCGACGAGAACCGTGAGTCAATGACGACGCTTGCGATCACCGACGGACGGGTCCTCCACCCCGATCTGACGGTGACGGCCGCGGACGTACTGATCGATCGAGATGTCGGCGAGATCCTCGAGATCGGGACCGATCTCGCGGGCGACGCCGACGAGACGCTCGACGCCGCCGACTCGCTCGTGACGCCGGGGTTCGTCAACGGCCACTGTCACGTCGCCATGTCGCTCCTGCGGGGGTACGCCGACGACAAGCCCCTCGAGGCGTGGCTTCAGGAGGATATCTGGCCCGCCGAGGGAGCGCTGACGCCCGGCGATGTCCGCGTCGGTGCCGAACTCGGTCTGCTCGAACTGATCAAATCCGGAACGACCGCCTTCGCGGACATGTACTTCCACGTCCCCGAGGTCGCCGCCGCGGTCGAGGACGCGGGGCTCCGGGCCCGCCTCGGCCACGGCATCGTCACCGTCGGCAAGGACGGCGAGGGC
>NZ_JAQIVI010000461.1 GCF_028618695.1 Natrinema soli
GCCTCGCCGGCCCCCTCCCATTACTTGTCCATCTCAGCTCATGCCCATAACTTCCGTC
This sequence comes from Natrinema soli, assembly GCF_028618695.1. The sequence goes on from NZ_JAQIVI010000461.1 coordinate 59, forward strand.
ACTCATTATGATGCCGTGTTTCTCGCGCAGTTCCGCAACGAACGAACTCGCTATCACTTTTGTTCTGGCGGTTCGAGCTGTGTGTGGAGTAATTCATTCGATTTAGGATCGTCCGTAGCGTACAGCCAGTACTGCTCGCCGTTGAGTCGGACCACAGTTTCGTCAACCGCGACGTGATCTGGACTGTGACCAGAATCTGACTGTAAATCGGCTTTATGAATGGTCGATCGAGTCCGTTCAACACCGGATATCTCGAGAACATGAATAGTATTCGAAAGCGAGAATCCAGCAAGATGGAGTTGAATACTGGGATTCATCAACTGCCGCGGTGTTGCTTCTTGCTCCACAAAATCCAAGTCAAACTGGCCGAGACTAGGACTGAGGCGTGCGTTTTCGGACATAGAACACTTTGAAAACGTCACGTCTTACTCCTTCAACCTTATCTGAACACCACCACATCACCTGTTCGATGCCGTCCGTTCTATTGACCTCGGTGTCCAGAAGCACTCGACCGATGATAGTCCTCGTGCACCGGAAGTTCAACCGTCAGTGAACAGCCGGTCGTAGGCCCTGGTTCGATCTTCCGGTGGCTTCGGCGTCATCAGTGTAACGGCGACTATCGTAATGAGCTGAACGATAAGCACCGGCATGAACTGGAGGAAGCCGAATGTGTATGCCTCTGGGATGACGCCTAATTCGAACGCCCAATGTCCGAGAAATCCGATCACCAAGCCGGTACCGGAGGCGTACTTGTTCATTCGCTCCGAATAGATCGCGCCGATAATGGGGAAGAACATCAATGCGTATCCAGTAAATGTGAATATCGTTGTATCGATCACCGATTCGCGAGTGAGTTGAGCCCCGATGTACGCCATAAGCAAAAGCAGCAGGATGAACCCGCGTGTAATGAGAACCTCGGCACGTTCGGTTGCAAGGTTAGTAAACGGACGGAGGATATCCTCAGTAAACATCGTTCCAAGTGTAAGCGATTGACCGTCGAGCGTCGACATCATCGCAGCGAGAATACCTGCGAGTGCTAACCCAACCACCCAGGCAGGGAAGTTCTGTTGAATGAGCATCGGTAACACGAAGTCCGGAGTCGAGAGGTTAGGGAGTTGCCCTAGCCCCCAGAATCCGATCAACACGGCAGGGACCCACGCCAATATAATGATGATCGGATACACGATCGCCGTTCGATTCAACTGCTTCACTGACCTACCTGTCATATATCTAATAAATAAATGGGGGAGTATAAATGTTTCAATCGAGACAAGGATACCGATCGAGAAGTATTCCCTTGTTTGGAGAGGGGCGATATCGGACCGGTTGACCATCTCGGGAGTTATCTGTAATGTCGCGTCGGTCGCTACTTTGAACCCGCCAAGCCGCAATGGGATAAGGACGAAAAAGGCGAGAAGAACGACCAGGAGAACCGCCCCTTGAAAGGCGTTCGTCCATCCAGTACCCCGCATCCCACCGCTGTAAACGTACATGAAGACGATAGCGACGATGATCAGCCCACCTGCCCAGTACGGGATAACGCCATCGGTCAGCGCTTCGAAAACGATACCGGCACCTTGTACGCCGACCAAGAGATATGGAACTGTCCAAAACGTGAACAGGACGGTCACAAGGACACCAAGATATCTCGATTTCCAGCGGTGATTAAGCAGTTGCGCCGGCGTAATGTGACCAAACTCCTTCCCGGCGAGCCAGATACGACGTCCGGCGGTTACTAGCAATACGGAGAAGATGAACGGAAAGAGACCTACGAAATATCCGAATGCATTGGGTCCAATGTTGTATGAAAGCCCCGGTGCACCGATCATCGTCACAGCAGACATATTTGTGGCGAACAACGCGGCTATCAGTACGAGAGTACCGAAAGACCGACTCGCCATGAGATAGTCCTCGCGCGAATTGCCGGTCTGTTGTGCAGCGTACCAGCCGACACCCAGTACAATAACAAGATAGATCGCGACAATGGCCAAGATCAACACGACGTTGGGTGAAAGTGCAGCCATGAGCTATGTTTCCGTGGTAGATGGGGACTCGGATGTCGTCGATTCTTCCGTCTGGTCGGTCGAACCATACTCGTCGGGAGTAGCAGAAACAACTGTTGTTATCCAGTAAACGATGACGGAACCGACGAGAAGAAAGGAAATGTCGTACGCGAGTTGGACGGGTAACCATCCGAACAGCAAGCCAGCATCCATGAGTCCGAGTAGCTCAGACTGATGCAGTATCACCATCAGTATCACGACCGCTAGTACTGTGGCACGATCCGCTGAGCGTGGGAACCAGACACTGTCTCCAAGTGGCATGGGAATGCGGTACAATTGTCCGGGATAAAAACCTATTGATGATTGTATGAGATGCCCCAGTGCTTCAGGAAGAGGCGTATTAGCACTCGGGGACCGTTTAGGGATTTGTCTTCAGCTTCGTTCGCTACTACGTTTGCTCCTAGCCGGTAGACATCAGTGGACGGTTGCGGTCGATGGCCGATCTGAGTAGGGCCTCTCGGTACGCTGGACTCCGGTGAAGTGCTATGCTACATGGAATGGTTTGTCGGATCAATGCTGTCGAAGCGGTCGAAACAGGAGACAGGAAGATGGCCTCCAGAATCTCTCGTTGTATCGCTATTGATATCGCGATTCCGATTCCGACGTCGGTTAGCGGCTCAGTACGACTAGGTGATCAGATCCCTTCGCGATGGCGCCTAGAACGTCCGTGACTCGACGAGAGTGTGGAGGATGTGGTGGATATCACACTCCGAGTCAGGGGTGTCCTGGTCATCGCTGGGTGCATCAAGATGATTATCGATAACTAGGCCACAGTCCTCGCAGACAGTTTCGACCGCTTTGGTGGTGACTGGCACTGTACAGAGTAGCGTTTGAAGGAACGAGGCGGTGGAATTCGTGGTGGATATGCCCGAATTCGACCTCAGTATCCAGCTCCTCTACGGGCACTGTCTAGTTGAGTCAGTTTGAGAAGTGAGCAGGTAGTTGAGTTTCTTGTCCAAAGATGATCGCAGACCTGCTCAGCGAGAGCTATGCAGCGGATTTAGAAGAATCTTGGGAGAACGAGCGGACGGCGAACGCCCTAACGGGCGTCGCCGTCCGCATCCACGAAACTGGTTGTTCGATCAGAGAGACAACAACGTCCTTAGCGGAATTAGTCGTTGAACGTTCTCACGGAGCGGTTTGGAACGGGGTGCATCGGCTGGCTGACAGCGGCTTCGACCCGCCTGAGGCGCAGCCGAAGCGGGTCGCAGTTGACGAGACTACTGTCAAGATCAATGATGAGTGGTCTTTGTATGCTACAATAGACACCGAGACGACGTTGATTCTTGACGTCGCGTTATTTGATCGGCATGGCACCGATCCGGCGGCTGCGTTTCTGCATCGACTGCGTGAGAAACACGATCTCGCGGAGGCGGAGTTTCTCGTCGGTCATCAATCCCATTTCCGCGTGGTATCTCATGCCCGGCTTGTCAGTCCCTAACACAGTGCGTTCGCTGTCACGAAACACAGAGAATTCCCCTCCTATATATTACTGAGAACATTGGATTACACCCGTACTGGTGTAAAAAACATCTTCCCTTCTTATATATAAGGTCCTACATGAATGTCTGTATCCTGTTTTTACATGCGTGTGGATGTGAATATCTCACCCCACACCAGATAGGATACTGCCAACGATGTGATCGAGTTGCGTTTCTCGACAGCGAACAGATGCTGTTCGTTCCTCTACAATATTCACTCGAAGGCTTGGAAATCACTTCTGTAGCGCAATAGTGTAGAAGATGTATGAAAAACCGGGTACCGATGGATGATATATCTAATTTGACGAAACATTGTTCGCTGTCATCGAATCACTGAAACGGACGAATGGATCAGGTGTGACCGAATTCGCGGATCAGTTTGACTTGACGAAGAGTACGGTCCATAGGCACCTCGTGAGTCTCGAGGCGGTCGACGATATCGAGCTCCGTCTCGTGTACGGATAGGTATCGGTTGCGTCTCTGTACGGAAAGGGAGTCGATCAGCTGACGATGCCCGGACGGACCACGAAGAACAACAGTCTGGCGAAGACGTACGGCGTTTCGATGAACAGCGGGACGATACGGTCCGCGGCGTATCCGGTGACCGAACAGTAAACCGCGATACCGGCGGGAACAATAGTTCCGATCGCGCTCGCGACCGCCAACGCTCCGACGCTGACGGAGACGAGGCCCAGGGCGACGATCCGTGCTCGATCCGGGTGAGCACGACGGGTATCGTCCGCTTCGAGACGCGATGATCGTGCTGATAGTCCAGCGTATCGAGCAACACGCTGATGGTCGCAAGCAGCGAGAACATGATGTGATAGATCGCGACGACTGCCGGGGTAACCGCGCCGGTTTGCGTGGCGTACCCGCTGCTCATCGTGAGGATGATCCCCAGCGGATAGTCGACGGTCGCAGTGACGGGGTTGGTATCCAGTTGCGGCGCGTGGAGGAGTCCCAACACAACGAGCGGAACCGTGAGGACGACCGCCTCGAGCCTGTAAACCGCGCACTCGAGCTGAGCGGTGAGCGATGAGTGAGTCACGTCCGGTGCTCTGGTTGCGGGGAATAGCAGCCGTGGTATTCGAACCTGTCCGCACGCGCGTTCGCCTCCGGAACTGCTGGCCGATCGGGCACTCTCCGAACCCTAATTATTATTGTCTTCGGTATCTCCTCACATACATAGGCCGATGGACCCATGAAGCTCATTGATACGTTCGAGCGAACCGTTCGCTGTCACTCGTCGAAGACGGCACTCATCACTGACGACGGACGATCGATGACGTACGGGAAGCTGGACGATCGGACGACGCGATTGGCGAACGCATTGAACGAGCGAGCGCCCGACGGACGACTTGCGACGCTGGCGCTCAACGGAGCGACGGCGATCGAAGCGATGATCGCGAGCGAGAAACGCGGGCTGGCGAACATCCAGTTGCCGTTCCGCGAAAGTCCCGGGGCCCTCGCGTCCATGCTCGAACCGGCGGACGCGATGGTGCTCCTGTTCGACGACGCGAACGCCGAGAAAGCACACTCGGTACTCGAGCGGACGGGGATCGAGACGGCGATCCACGCGGGCGAGCAGTCGATCGACCGAGACGATGTCGAATCGTACGATGTGATCCTCTCGGACGCGTCGACCGCGACGGTGGATCCGCACCCGGATTTCGAGCACGGGATCTTCTATACGAGCGGGACGACGAGTACGCCGAAATCGGTACTCTTCGACCAGGAACAGCTCTGGTACGGCAGCACGCAGGTCGTCATGGAGATGGGAATCGACGAAACGGATACGGCGCTCGTCACGACGCCTTGGTATCACATGGTAACGTCCGATGCCTGGATTCTCCCGCACCTTCAAGTCGGGGCGACGATGGTCATCCAGCCCGATTTCGACCCGGACGAGTCCCTTCGCCTCATTCAGGAATATGACGTGACGGGGATGCTCGCAGTCCCGACGCAGTTACACGCGCTTGCGGACACGCAAGCGGCCGAAGGATACGATGTCGAGTCCCTCTCCTACATTCGGACCGGCGGATCGATCGTCACAGAGCAACTCGTCGAAAAGACGTCCGAACAGCTGACTGAGGGAGTGTACAACACATACGGCTTGACCGAAGGTGGGCCGAACGTGACATTCGCACATCCGTCGCTACAGGGAGACCACACCGGAACGATTGGGAACGAGTCGTTCATGTGTGACGTCCGGGTCGTGGAGGCCGCCGAACCCGACGAGGATCCCGATCCGTCGGCAACCATCGATCCCGGTGAGACGGGGGAACTACTCGTCCGCAATCCGGGCATGTGCAACGGCTATCTGGATCGTCCCGAAGCGAGCGAGCAGTTGTTGGTCGACGGCTGGCTCCGAACGGGAGATTGCGCCGAACTCGATGAGGACGGCTACCTCTACATCGTCGGACGCGTCGACAATATGATTGTCAGCGGTGGCGAGAACGTCTATCCGGAAGAGGTCGAGGAAGTGGTCGAGATGCACGACTTGGTCGACGAGGCGGTCGTTGTCGGTTTCGAGGACGAACACTGGGGGCACCAGATCGCTTGTGTGGTTTACGCGAACGGGTCGACCGAGTTTGACGTCGACGAACTCGATCGATTCTGTCGGGAGCACGACCAACTCGCGAACTTCAAGCGGCCCCGCGAGTACGAGCGGACGGCCGAGCCGCTCCCCCGGACCGATACCGGGACCATCGAGCGGGAAACGGTCTTCAACGACTTATTCGAGGAGTGAGACGAGGACAGTATTCGAACCAATTCGGCGCGATATTGTATAAACTCCCTCATATTGACGGTCTCCTGAGGAATACTATCGTCCTGACGGATGTCCGATGGATCGGAACGGGACGATAGGTGTTCTCTGCTCGGTGACCGAGATCAACGGCGACGTCGACCTCGCACTGTTGTCTGATCCGTAGCGGTCATTCCGGATGCGATCAAGGGGTGATGTGATCGAGGAGTGTGCCGAGGCAGGTATCGGCGGTACGGTCATCTTTGCCAGCGGCTTCGCCGAAGCGGGCGAGGACGTCCGGCAGTTACAGGAATACCTCGTCGACGCCGCGACAGCGGGCGACGTCTATCTCCTCGGACCGAACACAAGCGGGTTCTTGGTCCCGGAAGCGGATCTCTACGCGACATTCGCGACGGACGTCAAGACGATTCCCGCGGGAGCGGATTCGCCCGGTGGATTCGAGGCGAGGGCGACGGTACAGGTACAGACACCGCGAGAAACGAGACGGGAGATGCTGCGTTCGACCGGTGTTACTCGTTGAGTTGGCTTTTCTCGACGTCGACGTCCTCGAAGGCGACGTCGCGTTCGGTCACGT
>NZ_JAQIVI010000462.1 GCF_028618695.1 Natrinema soli
ATGGGCGAGATGATCGACCTGCTCGACCAGTACGACGACTGCTACCTCGAGACGAGTTTCGTCCGGTATCGCGAGCAACTCGAGCGCGCGCTCCGCGAGCATCCCGACCGGGTGTTCTTCGGGAGCGGCGCGCCCGCCTGCCACCCCAACGTCGGGGTCATGGAGATCCTCACCCTCGACGTCTCGGAGGGTACTGTCTAGATAAGGGAAACCGCAAGACAGGACGACAATGAAGTGACGGTATCGGTTGTGAAATTACCATCTATGATTTAACATAAAGAGACCCTGTTCCACGAGCAGCGAAAATTCGGCTGCTTCAGCAAACGTCCCATAAACAGTAATGGTCCCAGATCCCATCGGTGTTGCTTCGACAGACGCTGAAACGGCGTTTGACGTTAGAATCGCTTAACTAGACAGTGCCTCTCGGAGGATTTGTTGCGGCGTGCATTCTCGAAAAACGCCTGTCGCGTGATCGACGCGCTCACAGTGGACGCGGAACCCTGGAAGTGAGCTACTCGCCGACGACCAGTACCCGCAGATCGTTCAGGTTCGTCCCGGTTGGCCCCGTGAACACGAGCGATTCGCGCGCCTCGAGATACGGGTAGACATCGTTTTCGTCGAGGGCCTCTCGCGCTGTATCGAGGTCGTCGACCGTCGTCTCGTCGACCAGTGCGCCGGCCACGTCGGTCGCACCGTCGATCCCGTCGGTGTCGACCGCGGCGACCGTGATCCCGCCGCTGCGTCCGCCCTCCTCGCTGCCGTCG
>NZ_JAQIVI010000463.1 GCF_028618695.1 Natrinema soli
GACGCGGGACGCCCTCGTGAACCTGCTGGACGTCTACGCGACGGTGCTCGACCTCGCCGGAATCGAGTCCGACCACCGCCGCGGCGTTTCGTTCCGGCCGCTGCTCTCGAGCGACCCGATCGCGAGGGAGCCCCGGGTGAACGCGCTGCTCGAGTACCACGGCATCTCGAAGCGCCGAGCGCTCGCGCTCGAGGAGGACGGCTACGACACCGCTCCCGTCGACCGCGACCGCTACGGCATCGCGACGGCCGACTGCTACTACTTCGAGGGCCCGTTCGGGACCGAACTGCTCGGTGACTGCGACCCGGCGGTCCTCGAGTCGGAACTCGAGGGACTGATCGCCGACCTGGAGACGCGGGACGGCCTCGGCGAGGCGGATCTCTCCGGGCTTGAATCGCAGCTCGAGGATCTGGGGTACCTGTGACTGCCGTCTCAGTACAGCCATGAGCGACGCGACATCGGTCAGCCTCGGGGGCGAGACGATCAAGGCGACGGCCGCGAAGTTCGCGATGGCCGCGATCGGGTTCCTCGGAACGATCGTCTTCGCTCGAGCGCTCGGGCCGACCGGGTTCGGCGGCTACTACCTCCTCTTTTCGCTGGTGAAGATCGCCGATCGAGCGGTCAACGGGTGGGGAACGGCGGTCAAAAAGCGGTATTCGGAGGCCGACGCCCCGTCGGGGGAGCTGATCGGCAGCCAGGGGCTGTTCACGCTGGTGTGGACGGGGCTGGCCATCGCAGCCGCCGCCGTCGCCTCGAGCTGGCTCGTCTCCTACACGGGCCTCCCCGAAGCGCCGGTCCTGTTCGTCCTCTTGCTGTTCGCGGTCACGCTCTTCGAACCGCTCGATCTGATCGTGCAGGCGCGCGGCCGAGTCGGGGCCTCGATGTGGACCGATACGCTCCGGTCGCTGCTCACCTTCCCGCTCCAGCTGGGCCTGATCGTCCTCGGGTTCGGCGCTGCGGGCATGGCCTACGGCCTGGCCGCGGCGACGTTCCTGACGGTGCCGGTCCTCTGGTACTACATCCGGACGCGGCCGGTCGCGCCGAGCCGGGAGACGGTTTCGAACCTCTGGTCGTACGCCAGATACAGCATTCCGAACTCGCTTCTCGGACAGGCCTACGATCGGTTCGACATCATCCTGCTGGGCTACCTGCTCGCGCCCGCCGCTGCCGGACGGTACGAGGTCGCGCTCAAGCTCACGGTGCCGGCGACGTTCGTGACGATGGCCGCCTCGAGCGGACTGATGGCTCGCGTGAGCCACCGCCACAGCAAGGATGAGGAGCTCGGGACGGACATCTCGAACACGCTCTCGTTTACGAGCATTTTCGCGATTCCGATGTTCTTCGGTGCCGTCGCGATGCCGGAGCAGCTCGTGGTGACGTTCTTCGGTCCCGACTACGCCGCGGCCGCGGGGCTCCTCGTCGGACTCGCGGCGTATCAGATCGCGAAGACCCAGGCCGGCGTGCTCACGAGCGTGATCTACGGGATCGACCGCCCGGACATCAACACGCGCGTCTCGGCCCTGACGCTGGCGATCAACATCGTCCTCGGCGTCGCGCTGACGCTCGCCTACGGCGCGATCGGCGTCGTGGTCGCGACGGCCGTCGCCGAGACGCTCCGATACGTCCTCTCGGCCGTCGTCGTCAAACGGGAACTCTCGTCGGTCGTCCTGTTTCCCCGGACGCTCGGCGAGCAGTTCGCGGCCGGCGCGGTGATGTTCGTCGTCGTCGTCGCCGCCGAGCGCGCCGTCGCCGTCGACCAGTGGTATCACCTCCTCGCGATCGTCGCACTGGGTGCGGTCGTCTACGGGACGGTGCTACTGGCGATCAGCGAAAAACTCCGCGTCACGATCGTCGGCATCCTTCGGGGGTCGCGACTCGAGCGGTGGCTTCCGGGATCGTGGTTAGAGCACGGTGTGATGGACTGACCGCGGGCCGGGGCCGTTAGTCGCCGGTGACCGGATCTCGCTCCCAGAACTCGCTGTCCTTCTGCAGCTTCGGGACCCACGTGTCCGAGGTCTGCGAGAGCAGCGCGACGCGGGAGGCCGGCACTCCCATGACCTCGTCGAATCCGGGCATGTACTCCCGTACGTCCTCGGCGAACTCGACGACTTCCTCGTGCTCCGGCATCGCGGAGCGATCGAGTCGGCCTCTCGAGTGGCCGACGTGCATGTACGCCTTCAGCTCGATGAAGTCGGGGTCGGCCTGCTGGTAGAAGCCGGCGTACCAGTCGGGATTCCGCATGTTCTCTCCCTTGACGAGCGTCGTCCGGAGCACGGTCCGGGTTTCGTCCTTGTCCGCGAGGACGTCCATCGTCTCGAGGAGCTTCTCCCAGGCGTCGTCCTCCATTGCGCCGACGACCTGGTCGAAGGTGTGGCGTTCGGGGGCGTCGACGCTGACGTACAGTTGCGTGGGATCGCAGTCCCGAAGCATCTCGGGGCGGGTGCCGTTCGAGACGAGGAAGGTCGTGATGTCGCGGTCGTGGAAGGCCTCGATGAGTTCGGGGAGGTAGGGGTACAGCGTCGGTTCGCCGTCCAGCGAGATGGCGACGTGGCGCGGCTCCATCGCCTGGTCGAACACCTCTCGAGGGACCTCCTCGTTGCCGCCGAAGCCCGAGAGCAGCTTCTTCTGGAGTGTGATCGAGGCGTCGACGACTTCCTCGGGGTCGTCCCACTGAACGTCGTCCATCTCGTAGGAGTGGCCCTTGTGGTCGCGCCAGCAGAAGACGCAGCGCTCGTTACACCGGACGACCGGCGTCATCTGGATGCAGCGGTGGGACTCGATGCCGTAGAAGATGTTCTTGTAACACTTCCCCTCGCCGCGCAGGGCGTTCGCCGTCCAGCCGCAGGTCTGGGCGGCCGTGTGATTCTCGCTGTGGTAGTCCGGGCTCGAGACCTGTGCCGGCCCGCCGTCGTCGCCGTCGCCGCTGTCGGCGTCGGCGCCCGCTCCG
>NZ_JAQIVI010000464.1 GCF_028618695.1 Natrinema soli
GTACATAACCCCTTCGGACTCCGAATCGTCCGCGACGACACGGCGTATCCAAACGCCCCGTCGCCACATCTTCGTGTTCACATCCGAATACCCTCGAACGTATAAGGGCGTCGGATCGCCCCCACGCCGGAAACCGCAGCCGGCGGGGGTGTGTACGATCACAACTGAACGCCCAGGCACGTATAAGGGCTCCGAATCATCGCGACCGGCAGTTCCGGTCGCGACCATCGTCGTGTGGAGCCCTCGAGTACGCAGCCTCTCGTCGGATCGACCCGACGAGGTGTCCGAGGACGGATGTGATTCCTTCCTCCGTGCCGGGTTGCGGCCGGAGGGAACGTGGCGGCGTGCGCCACGTCGTTCGCATTACAATCGAAGTCCGAGTCAACATATAAGGCCGTCGTCTCGAGCGGCCACTGCGCCACGTTGTACAGTCACGAGGTGGCTCGAGCGACCGAGTGCCGTCGACCGAATACTCCGTCGACACTACCGGCGGTTCGGCGGATTCGAACTCGAGGCGTCGGGTTCTCGTCCGAGAATCGATCGGACGAGTCCAAATCCGGCCAGCAGACACTCGCGAAGGACCGGTGCGCCGTCGACGAACCACACCACCAGCGCCGCCCCGGCGAGTCCGAGTTGTGCCCACAGATACGTCGAGATATCGCCGGCGAGCATATCACTCGAGTAGCGACCGAACAGGTGAAGAAATGCCTCGAGGAACCCTGGCCCGGGAGAGTGGCCCTCGACCGTAGCGACCGGCCAGAGCATGAGTTCGGGCTGCAGGATATCCTGCCGGAACACTGAGTCCACGACATCGCCGAAGGGATGTGACAGGTAGCCGAGTCCGAACGCGAGACCGACCCGGGGCCGCGTCGCCGCGTGCGCGATCGTTCCGACGAGAATCGCCAGCGGCACCGCGAAGAAAAGCGAATGGCCGATCGCGTAGCCGTTCTCGAACACGCCGTACTCCCAGGCGAGTGGCTTGTCGATCAGATCCGGGAGAACCGACGCGAGGACGACGGTGAACGCCTCGAGTCCGGTGGGCGAGTCGCGAAAAATGATGTGACAGCACAGTGAGTATGCGAGATAGCCGACGATCGCGTGTTCCCACGGCCACATGGACGGATGGTTCGCTGTCCAACGAATAGTTATGGTTCGCTTGTCGTGGCGCTCGCGGCTGAACTGGGTTTGAGGGATCGTGACCGTCGAGACAGTACTCGATAAGCCCGTCTTACGGGACAACATCTGTGATTGACAGCGTTGCTGTCATCGACTGACGAGACCCCTGACTGTCGGAAAGTCGATCGAGTTCGACCAGCTATTGGAAAAGGACACTGACCGATACGAGAGGCCATAGCGACGTGTGGCTGGTCTCATAACTATATCTCCGTGGTCGCCATAGCACGACTGTGACCGATTACGCTATCGAAGCGCGCGACGTGGCGGTGACGTACGCGGACGGAACCGAGGCGGTCCGCGGCGTCGATCTCCTCGTCGAACGCGGCGAGTTCGTCGGCTTTCTGGGACCGAACGGCGCGGGCAAGACGACGACGATCAAGACGCTGGTGACGCTCCTGCGACCGACCAACGGCTCCATCGTCGTCAACGGATTCGACGCCATCGAGGAGCCCCGACAGGTGCGGTCGACGGTCGGGTATATGGCGCAGGAGACGAGTATCGATCCCGAGTTGACCGCTCGAGAAAACCTTCGGTTCGCGTGTGACGCCTACGGCGTTCCGCGAGCGCAGCGTGACGATCGGATCGACGAACTGCTTGCGCTTGTCGAACTAACCGACGCCGCGAACAAAGTCGCGGACGACTTCTCCGGGGGGATGAAAAAGCGCCTCGACGCGGCGACCGCGCTCGTCCACCGGCCGCCGCTGGTATTCCTCGATGAGCCGACGACTGGGCTCGATCCGGCAGCGCGAAACCGACTCTGGGAGTACTTCCGGCGGATCAACGACGAGGGAACGACCGTCTTCCTGACGACCCAGTACCTCGAGGAGGCCGACCAGTTGTGCGAGCGACTGTCGGTCATTCAGGACGGATCGGTCGTCGCGGAGGGGACGCCTGGAGAGCTGAAACGTCGCGTCGGCGGCGAGATACTCGCGGTCGAACTGGCTGATCCCGACGAGAGCCAGCGCGCAGTAGCGGTCGCCCGCGATGAGGCGCTGTTCGCGGACGGGGCGACGATCGAGGCAACGGAGTCGGGGCTCGCGGTGACGGCCCGCGATGCGCGGACGCGTGGGACCGAGTTATTGGTCGCACTGCGGGACGCCGGAATCGATGTGGACGGGTTCGACGTCCGTGCACCGACGCTCGACGACGTGTTCCTCGCGGTGACGGGTGAGGGGAACGAGGACGACCCGTCAACGGAACGCGAGTCGGACACGACCGACGCTGCACGATCCGGAGCGATCAGTAACGGCGGCCGTGACTCGAGAGAACCGACGGTGAGCGACGAGAGTGAAAACGGGAACGATATCGATCGAGACGAGGTGAACGGATGAGTACGCCCGATGTCGACCGTCACGGCGGGGGCTTCGCGAGCGACGTGTGGGTCACGTTCGTCCGGTGGACGATCAAGTCGGTTCGGAACCCGTTCGTGCTCGTCGTTTCGCTCGTCCAGCCGATCATCTTTCTCGTGCTCTTCACGCAGGTGTTCGGTGGCGTCGCGACGGCCGCCCTCGAGGGCGTCAGCTACGAAACGTATCTCGTGCCGGCGATCGTGATCCAGGTGGCGCTGGTGGCGGCCGCGACGTCGGGAATCGGGCTGGTCAACGACATCGAGACCGGGATGTTCGAGAAGATACTGGTCAGTCCGATGAACCGGACCGCCGTCTTTCTGGGGAAGACGCTCGCCGAGGTCGTCCGCATCGTCGTACAGGTCGTAATCGTGCTCGGATTGGGCGTGTTGCTCGGTGCGGAAATCGCGACCGGTATCGCGGGCGCGGTCGCAATCGCGGCCATCTGCGTCGTGTTCTCGGTCTGGTTCACTGCGTTCTCGAACGTGCTGGCCGTGGTGACCCGCGACGAGGAGTCGACGATTATCGGGGCAAACCTGCTTCAGTTGCCCTTGCTGTTCGTCTCGAGTGCGTTTCTCCCGTTGCCGGCGCTTCCGGATTGGATTCGGACGGTCGCGACGTTCAACCCGATTACCTACGGCGTCGACGCCGCTCGCGCGGTGATGCTCGGCGAGGATACGATGACCGTGATCGAGGTCACCCGGTTCGGCGGGATGTGGGACACGCTCGTGCCGGCACTCGCCGTTCTCGTGGGACTCGCGTTCACGTTCGGATCGGTCGCCGTCTACGCGATCGGCCGCGCAGCCAGCGCCGACGTTCGCTGATACGGTCTGCTGTAACGGTTTACCGGTGCGACCGCGGGACGATTCACGGTCGCACCGGAAATGACTGACAGCAGTCCGTATGAGGCTCTCGGCGGTCGGTGAGACGAGAATACCCGATATCATTTAGCGACAGTAGCCGTACGGGCCCCTATGGACCAGTCGGGATTCGTCAAACTCGCGGTCATCGCGTTCGGGATCGTCATCGCGAGCTTCTTCGTGCGCGGGATCAGTCGGATCGTACTCGACGTGGAAACCGCAAATCTCCTGCAGGCACCGCTCGCGATCGTCGGCTTCGGGCTCCTTCTCTATCTGTTCGTCAGGGCGACCCTCGACTTCGTCGGAATCTGGGACGTCGAGAACTCCGATTCGTGAGACGGCCGGCCGTCGCTGTGCCTCGGTCTATCGAAACGCCGTGATTCGATCGATCCGGGACCGATCTCCGGCCGTCCAAACGGAAGGAAACCGTTTTTCGACCGCCGTTCGAACGTGAAGGCATGACAATCGACGTTCAGGCGATCGCGGACCTCGGACCGGACGACCGCGCGGCCTTCTTCGAGCGCGACGCCGGTATCGAGGCGGTCAGGGGAGACGTCAGCGAGATCGTCGAGCGCGTCCACACGGAGGGGGACGTCGCCGTCCGCGAGTTCACGAGCGAGTTCGACGGTATCGAAGTCGGCAACCTCGAGATCACGGACGAGTGCGAGCGGGCGGCCGACGAGATCGACGACGGAGTCCGGAACGCGATCGAGACGGCCGCGGCGAACGTCCGCGAGTTTCACGAAGCGCAACTGCCCGACGACTGGCAACGGGAGTTCAGCGAGGGACGGACGCTGGGACGACGGTTTCGACCGATAGAGCGCGTCGGCGTCTACGTTCCCGGCGGCTCGGCGGCCTATCCCTCGAGTGCGATCATGGGGGTCGTCCCGGCGACGGTGGCCGGCGTCGGTCACGTCTCGGTGGTGACGCCGCCGGCCGACGAACTGAACCCGGTGACGCTGGCGGC
>NZ_JAQIVI010000465.1 GCF_028618695.1 Natrinema soli
GACTCGACCACTGCTCGCGGAGTTCGGGGTCGTCGATTCCGGCCGTCTCGAGCAGCGTCGCCGGAAGATCGAGCAGTTGGACGAGCTCGTGGCGTCGCCCGCCGCCGGCGCGGTGGCCGCCGGTGAAGGGGCCGCCGTGGAACACGAGCGGGACGTTGAGCAGGGTGTCGTAGAGGTTGTACTGGTGGCCGAAGAAGCCGTGTTCGCCGATGTGCTCGCCGTGGTCGCCACAGACGACGAAGAGGGTGTCCTCCCACTCGCCGCTCTCCTCGAGTGCGGTTCGAAGCTGCCCGACCTGCTGGTCGACGTAAGCGAGTTCCGCCCGATACAGGCCGCGGAGGAGGGCGAATTCGTGGTCGGAGATGTCGTAGTCCCCGCAGTCGTAAGCGCGGGGATCCTGCCTGATCGCGATCGCTTCCTCGTAGCTGGCACCGCGGGGGAGGAATCGTTCGGCGTACTCTCTGGGCGGATCGTACTGGACGTGGGGTTCGATGAAGTTACAGAACAGGAAGAACGGCCGGTCGTCGTCGCGACGCTCGAGCCAGTCGGCGATCCAGTCGGTCGCTCGGTCGGAGCCGTCGTCGCCGGCGGGCTGCAGGAGTTCGCTGTAGAGGATGTTGGCGGCGTTGACGACCGGGTTGCCGTCGAAGAGTCGGTCGCGGGTCGCGGTCAGTTTCTCCCGGATATCCTCGCCACGGACGACCGCGCCCATGTCGGCGTCGGACTGGATGTACTGCCAGCCCTTTCGAAGGTCTTCGAATCCGCGGTCGAAGCCGAACTCCTCGGTGATCCAGGTGTTGTTCGAGACGCCGATCGTCTGAAATCCCGCGTCGGCGAAGGCCTCGGGGAGGGTTCGAAGCTCGTCGTCGAGATACGTGTGGCCGCCGTGCGTGCCGTGTTCGGAGGGGTACGTTCCGGTGAAAAACGACGCGTGAGAGGGGAGCGTCCAGGGCGCGGTCGCGAACGCGTTCTCGAACGCGAATCCCTCGCCGGCCAGCCGCGTTAGCGTCGGCGTCGGGTGTGCGCCGGCGGAATCGGCTTCGGTCGTGGCCGCCTCGTTGCCGGCCACCCGGTCTTCGATATCGGCCTCGGAGTGATCGATCGGAAGCGGCCGCATTCCGACGCTTTTCGCCCGGGCCGTATCGAGAACGACGAGGACGACGTTCCGCACAGTGCTATGTGACTCGGCATCACGTCCGTTAGAGCCCGACATGGATGACTACTCAACGGCAAGCAGGGAAGGTCACGTGGCCGGAGTATGCAGGGCCATAATCGCAGATATCGACCGCTTTTCGGGTGAAAACCGCCGATTTCGGCCGCGTTCGATATCCGCGCTGCCCGCTGTGTCGACCGCTGCTCCCGGAGCGGGTATTCATCTGCCGGTCGAATATTCATCCGATCGGACACCGTAGTCTCCGTGAGCGGATCACTGGTGGCCCGGTGGCTCGCGAGGCTGCGGCCGGCGGCCTGTCAGCGAGTCGATTCGACGGTCGAGGCCCACCAGCACTGTCGCTCGGAGGCTTTCCGATGACCACAAACCACGAGAACGATGCGGCGACGGACGATTCGACGGGTGAGTTCGACGAGATCGACGACCTCGAGGACAGTACGGACCTCGAGGACCTGGATACCCCGATCGGCGGAGCCGCCGCG
>NZ_JAQIVI010000466.1 GCF_028618695.1 Natrinema soli
GTACATAACCCCTTCGGACTCCGAATCGTCCGCGACGACACGGCGTATCCAAACGCCCCGTCGCCATCTTCTTCGTATATATTCACAATCGCCGATCACTACTTAAGGCCTACGAACCACAGGTCCGAAGGTAGTCAGTGGCACACACTGATAGAGCAGTAATACCATCCTAACCGTAACAATTGGATGACAATAGCGGGCAAATTACGATCAGCTATATAAGCACCACACATCTGTCAGTAGGGTTACTCCCGAGCAAAGCATTATCCTTGCAGACGGCTCGCTGATAGATCCTCTCACTGTCTGAGTGATCAATATACCTCCCGCACGCGCGCCCGTTGCCAGAGCATCAAAGAGTAACGTGACGTGTCTTCTCGAGAGGCATATTCGTACCGCTGAAGGGAATCGAGAGTCTCGAGGACGCGATCGCCGACGAGGACGAGAAACGCGTCGACATGTGGACCATCAAGGAATGCCGGGAAAACGGCCTCTCAATCCGGTAAACCGCCGAATCCGTCCCGTTCGTCGCCTCGACCGTCTCGACGTATGAATCGAGTATCAGGACGGCGACGAGAAACGAGAGTGGGGTGAACACTTCGAGACGGTGATCGCATGACTGAGCGGCGGTGTTCACGTTCACGATCCCCCTATAGTACACTGAAGCCCACCAACAGCCTACCGCGCTCGCTCCCGATCGGGAGCGACGCGAGCGATGGGCGCGCAGTTCGTGGCCGGCGGCGGAGTATATATATCGGCGCGCCACGCGCGTGGCCCGCGTGAACCGTTCGAAGCGGATGAACTACTTCGGGACCGCCGTCGAGAAGCAAAGGGACGAGAAGCGCCGCTTCGATCTCGAGTGGGCCAGCTGGCACGATACGAGGTTCGGCAACGGAACGCCCGTCGAGAGCAAGTCGACGATGCCCGAGCACGCCGATGAGCAGCCCGGGAACTGGAAGATGTGCCGTGAGTATCACGAGAAGCGCAGGCGTCACGACGGCTGGTACTGTTTCATCGTCTATCGAGTGCATGGACGCTCCGGCTGCACAATCCTACGTGATCAAATGGTCCGCTCGAGCGACGAACCACTGCTCCGGTGGCACAGTGGCGGTGATCACCGCGGGGCCGAGCAAGCGAAAGGGTCGATTGACACTATCTTCTGAATAAGCGATTCTACTCCGCCTTAATCACCTATTTCCCTCGAATCGGTGTATGTCATGAAAACTGATCATTAGATGTCGTCTGACACACGTCATTAGAGGAACGTCTGGTTTTATGTGGCAGTTCCTGACATCGGAGAACGTGCAACCGACTCAATCACTCAGTCTGAAGATTGTAGAAAAAATTGCCGAACGGGAAGAGATCGAACCGGAAGAGCTCCACCCGCCGATCCACGTCGCGATTAACACGGACGCACTCGACTCACTCTACCAAGCGAGTGATTCCGAGAAGAATCCGTCTAAAGTCGAATTCGTCTACAGAGGCTACACGGTGACTATCGATAGTACAGGCGATGTGAATATCGAGAAACGCGTAGCGGCCTTCGATCCCGATAAAACGACAGTGTGACCCACTCTGAGCCCCAGGGCTAAAATTCGATCTCTTAGTAGTCGGTCCCAACGACTGTCTCAGTAGTGACTTCGAAAGCCACAGTTCGAGTCGAAAGTGTCTCGGCGATCTTCTGGTGCTGTCGAGGACGGCCATCGTCTGCGCATCGTGCCAAGTGGCGGTGTGATCGGTCACGAACTCGAGCGCGTCGACGGGCTGGACGATTTCGGCCTCGAGCGCTCGCGGCTGGCCATCGAACTCTCGAGTTCTGACGTTCGAGAAACTCAGTCGCACGTAGGTGACACAATCCGATCACCTAATCTCAATCCGGGCGACGACGTCCGCGAAGTGATGCTCGACCAGGAACAGGCCGAGGTGGTCTTGGACTACCTCGAGCGGTACGAGTACGCGTCGCTCCCGCACGTCACGCTCGCGCTGCTCTGGCACACGATGATGCGGCTGGGTGCGGCGCAGTCGCTCGACCTCGGGGACTACTCTCCGGAGGCTCAGTGCCTGACCGTCGAGCATCGACCCGAAACCGGGACGCCGATCAAGAAGGGGTCTCAGGGCGAGCGACTGGTTGCGCTGTCGGGGGAGCTGTGCATGCTGCTCGGCGACTGGTACGCGATCAGCGGCCGGACGTGACCGACGCACACGGTCGCGAGCCGCTCGTCGCGAGCGAGGAGACCGCGCCTGCAAGACGACTATTCGACGGTACTGCTACCAGTACACTCGACCGTGCGTCATCGGACAGGAGTGCCCGCACGACCGCGATCCGGAGACGTGTGAAGCGACCAACGACGGCGAGTTCTCCAAGTGTCCGTCGAACGCTAACCCGCACGCGATTCGGCGGGGGAGTATCACGAACCACCTGAACAGTGACGTTCCGGAGACCGCCGTCGGGGATCGGGCGAACGTGAGCCAGCGAGTGCTCGAGATGCACTACGACCAGCGAACCGAGAAGGAAAAGATGGAGCAGCGGAGGGTGTATCTGGACAACATCTAACGACCGTGTTCTCAACACGGGAACACGAATCGATCCCCATTCACATCCCGTCCCGAGCGGGAGCGACGAAACTGATTCTGGACCAACGCGTCGATCGACCTCAGGTCTCGAGACCGGCGATAATCAGCGCGTGGTCGCTACAATCGACCGACTCGTAATAGCACCGACTCGGACGGAGCGACAACGAAGCGAAGACGTGGTCGAACCGTTTCGATTTCCAACTCGTATCCTTCACGCCGATCTCTCCGTACCCGTGGCCGTATCGAAACGCATCCACCATGTTCAGATGACCGAGTCCTTTCAGGACGTTGAACTCGGCACGCGCCCACCTGTCTCGAACGTCAGCGTCTTTGTCGTAACCGAACGGAATCGCTTGGCCGTCCGGAAGTTCGCGTCGAAGCGGATTGAAATCCTTCAGTCGATCGGTAGATATATTCAGTGTAACGCGTTACAAGAGATGTAACGTATGGCTGTCGAAGTACGACTACCGCTCCCGGACGAGCAGGTCTTTCGGTACGCGGCGATGGACGAGGCTCTCGAGATACTCGTCCGCAACCCGACCGAGGAGTTCTCGAACCGCGATCTCCAGCGGCTGACCGGGTACGGCGGTCCCAGCGTCTCGAAGGCGCTCTCCCTCCTCGAGGCGATGGGACTCATCGTCAGACGCGACTCCGGGAATCGAACCCTCTACCGGATCGACGAGCGCCGACTTCGCGACGCCGACGACCCGCTTCTCGAAATCCCTCAGGCGGAGTTTCGTGAGCCGCTTGGACGACTCGTCGAACGAGTGGACGACGAAGTACCCTCAATCGCTGGAATCCTCTGCTTCGGCAGCGTGGCACGGGGCGAGGCGGACCGCGCGAGCGACGTCGACGTCTTCGTCCTCATCGACGAGGACGAAGACCCGGTTTCGGCGCGACGAACCGTCTCGGACGTCGTTCGCGATCTCGAGGAAGAGCCGATCGACGGCGATCGGTACGAGTTCGAGGTCTTCGTCGAATCACCCGAGAGCGCCCGCAAGCGCGGCGAGGATTTGCGCCCAATCCTGCAGGAGGGGATTCCCCTCGTCGAGAGCGAGACGTTCCGGCGGGTGAAGCGCGACGTCTTCGGGGTGGACGGATGACATCGAAGGACCTCGAGGCGGCGCTCGGAGACGCCGAGGATGCGTTCCAGAGAAGACCCGAGAACCCGGAGATCGGGCTCGAGCACGTCTCCGATCCGGCCGTGCTCCAGTTGCGGAAGTCGTGTCGCCTCCTCGACGCCGCCGGTTTCCTCCTCGATCGGAACGGCCACTTCACTGTCATCATCGAGAGTTCTTTCGTCGCGATCGAACGCTCGATCCAGTTCTACGTCGAGGAGAAGGGGTACGACGTCGCCGGGCAGCGCCACACCGAAGTCTACGAGCTGGGAGTGCGAGCAGGGCTCTTCTCGCGGGACGTCGCCGAACGGCTCGAGGAGCTCTGGATCGAGAACCGGTCGGAGTCGTACTACCGGACCAGCGTCGCCGGCGAGTACCGGGCGCAGACGATCTACGAGTTCGCGGCACAACTTCACGACGAGATCGTCCAATTGACCCGAACCCGGGATTGCCTCTGCGAGTGACCGCAACCATCCCCCTAAGTACGATGAGGGGACCACGGTCCGGCATGCGTGTTGAGGACGGGGACGAGTTCGTTACCAGATTAAATTATGGTCTAATCGTCACCAGCATTCTGAAAATGAGAGATATAGGCGGTATATCTCCGGATTCCGTTGACTCAGAATCGTGCAGTTTCTAGATGGGCCCTGACGGATTCGAACCATCGACCACTCGGTTATGAGCCGAGCGCTCTAACCAGACTGAGCTAAGGGCCCTCCAATCGGGAAAAACCGTGCGCGGTAATTAACGTTTGCTGTCCGGTTGCTCGAGAGCAACCGGACCCGGCGCCTACGCAGTCAGCGCCTCGAGTTCGTCATCACTCAGCTCGGCCTCGAGTGCCGCCTCGCTGTGGGAATCGAGGATTTCCTCGCGCTCCTCGGCGTCGAGGTCGGTCACGGATTCGAAGTGGTGACACATAGCAGTCGAATACACGTGCTTGTGCTCAATAAAGGCTGTTACAGGGGATCTGACTGTTCATCTCGCTGTCTCAGGACGAACTCCCGCGGATGATCGCATTTCCCGTCCGTAGTTACAGGCAGTCCGCATCTCGAGGAGAAAACCGCCGCTCGAGTACCGGAGCCCTGGTCGAGGGTCGCGGCCGGAGCTCGGAAACGCGGCTCGCCTACTCGTCCTGATACTCCGCGAGCGTCTGATCGGTCGCCTCGGTACGGTGACGCGTCGCCAGTCCCGCGAGATGGGGCGATTCGGGGACGATCAGCTCCTCACAGGCGGTTTCGCAGGCGCTCCGGCTCCCGGGGAGGCAGAAGACGGGCGTGTCGACGGCGATTCCCGCTGTCGCGCGCGAGGCCATCGCTCGCGTTCCGACTTCGTCCCACGAGAGCGAGCGAAACAGTTCGCCGAAGCCCGGCAACTCGCGCTCGAACAGTGATGCGGTTGCCTCCGGAGAGACGTCGTCGACGGTGACACCGGTGCCGCCCGTGGTGCACACCACGTCGATGCCGCGGCGTGCAACGAGGCCCCGGACGGCGGTTCGGATCGCCGAGTAGTCGTCCCGGACCAGGAGCCGTTCTCGGACCTCGTGGCCACCGGCTTCGAAACAGTCCTGAATGGTGTCTCCGCCCGGATCGTCGGGATCCTCAGTGCCCGCGCGAGAACTCGAGACAGTGACGATCCCAACGAAGAGCGGGTCGATGATATCGTGTCCGTGGTGGTCGGTACTCCGTCGGTCGTCGCCGTCGCTGGTCATGTGTCTACGTCACTGGCGAAGGACGATAATCCCTCTCCCGAAAACCGGTGGTCGAACTCTCGAGTGCAATTCAATCTCGGCCGCAACCCAGCCAGTTACGGCAGCCGGCGGTCCTCGAGTTCCTCGTCGCACGCCGTTCGCTCGAGTCGAAGGGATTCGCCGCGGAGTTCGGTATAAAGCGCCCGAAACGAGAGATCTTCGGCAGAGCTCACCACGGAAGTGAGGATGGCTCTGAAGACGGCTCTCCGTGGAAATCAATCGAATCGAAATCGAGAAGCGCCGAAGCCAGGACTCGAACCTGGGACAACCTCGTATCTGCGGCGGACAGGCAGTACCTGAGTCGCCGTAACAGCGAGGTGCTCTACCATCTGAGCTACTTCGGCCCATTATCTGGTAGTCGGGTGTATTTGATAGGGCTTTCGTTTTCCCTGCTCCGGGTTCGATACTCTTTCACGCACCGCTCGAGTATGCGTTCCTAATGAGCGAGGAGGATGCCGACAGCGCGGACCACGGTTCCAGCGGTCAGTGCGGAAACCGCGCTGACGACGGTGACGAGCCCGATAATCGAGAGCCGGATCACGATCTCGAGCGAGTCGTCGCCGAGATTCGAGCGCAGGTCACTCCCGCCGACGACGAACGCGCGCGGCTCCGAGCGGTCGCCGACCGGCTCATGGATCGAGCCGAGGCCGCGGCGACCGACCTGTGTGCCGACGCCGATGTCTTACAGGTCGGCTCCACCGCCAGAAACACCTGGACCAGCGGTGACCGCGACATCGACATCTTCGTCCGATTCCCGTCGCAGCTCGACCGCGAAACGCTCGAGGAGTACGGCCTCGATGTCGGCCACGCGACCCTGCCCGAGGGCCACGAGGAGTACGCCGAACATCCCTACGTCAAGGGGACGGTCGAGGGGTTCGACATCGACGTCGTCCCCTGTTTCCGACTCGAATCGGCGACCGAGATCCGTTCGGCGGTCGATCGGACGCCGTTTCATACCCGGTACCTCCAGCGACGACTGGACGACGACCTCGCCGCGGCCGTCCGCGTCACCAAACAGTTCCTCAAGGGGATCGGCGTCTACGGCAGCGACCTCCGAACCCGAGGATTCAGCGGCTATCTCACGGAGCTCCTCGTCTGCGAGTACGGCGGGTTTCGGCCGCTGCTCGAGGCCGCGGCCGACTGGCAGCCACCGGTCGAACTCGACCCCGAAGAACACGGTCGTGCGCGCGAGACGGCTGCATCGTCTCGAGAGGAGTCAGTCGGCGACACTGGCCTTCCGTTCGACGATCCGCTGGTCGTCATCGATCCGACCGATCCCGAACGCAACGTCGCCGCGGTCTGCTCGGCCGAGAACGTCGCTCGCTTTCAGCACTACGCCCGAGAATTCCTCGCGTCCCCGCGAATCGACCACTTCGAACCCGACGATCCGAGGCCGCTGTCCGAGTCGGAGCTGCGCGAACACCTCGAGCGCCGGGTCACCACGCCCGTCGCCGTCCGTTTCGACGCGCCGGATCTCGTCGAGGATCAGCTCTATCCGCAGCTTCGAAAGTCGCTGGCGGGCATCACGACGGGACTGGACGATCGCGGCTTCGACGTCTTTCGGGCGATGACGATCGCTGACGAAAGCGCGGTCGTCTTCGCCGAACTCGCGGTCGACGAGCGGCCGGCCGTCGAGCGCCACGAGGGACCACCGGTCCACGTCCGCGACCACGCGACCGGCTTCTACGAGTCCTACGCGGACGACTCCGACGCCTACGGTCCCTTCATCGAGGGCGACCGCTACGTCACCGAGCGCGAGCGCGCGTTCACCACCGCCCGCGCGTTCCTCGAGAGCGACCGCCTCTTCGACGTCGGACTGGGTGCACACGTCGAGACGACGCTCGAGGACGAGTACGACGTACTGGTCGGATCGGAGATCACGGCGTTGCTCGCCGAATTCGGCACGGAGCTGCGAACGTACTTCGAACCGCGGCCCTGATACGGACTGCTGTCAGTCATTTCCGGCGCGGCCGCGATCCAGCCTGCGGTCGCACCGGTACATCGTTACAGCAGACCGTATGAGGAGCGCAGCGTCACGCCACTGCCGGGATCCGGTTCGTCAGAGATCGTTCAGGTCTACGTCGAGATCGTGGGCCTCGAGCACGTCCTCGAGGGCCGATTCGGCAGTGTCGCCGGGTTCGTCGTCGGGCTCGATCGGTTCGCGACCGTCGAAGGTCTCGTGGACGAGTGCCACGCTGTCGGCAAGCACGTCCAGTCCGTAGCCGCCCTCGAGGACGAACGCCAGCGCGGCGTCGATATCGCCGGCGAGGGACCGAATGCGATCGCTCATCAGCGCGTAGGCCTCCGTCGAGAGTCGGATCCGCGAGATGGGATCGTGACGATGGGCGTCGAAACCCGCGCTGATGAGGAGAAGATCGGGATCGAACGCGGTGAACGCGGCGGTGATCGGCCCGTCGACGGCGGCCAGATACTCCCGGTCGTCGGTACCGGCTGGCATCGGGATGTTCATCGTCGTCCCGTCGCCGTCGCCCTCGCCGGTCTCGTCGACGTCGCCGGTCCCGGGGTAGAGCCCCTGCTCGTGGATCGAGGCGAAGAACACGTCGCCCCTGTCGTAGAAGATGTCCTGCGTCCCGTTGCCGTGGTGGACGTCCCAGTCGAGGATCGCCACCCGGTCGACGTCGTAGGCGTCGTGATCGAGAGCGTACTGGGCGGCGACGGCGGCGTTGTTGACGAAACAGAACCCCATCGCGTCGTCGGAGACCGCGTGGTGGCCCGGCGGTCGACCGATCGAGAAGGGGGTGTCACGGCCCGTATCGCCCTCGAGCGCCGCCTCGGCGGCCCAGCAGGCGAGCCCGGCGCTCTGGCAGGCCGCGTCCCAGGTTTCCTCGACGGCGGCGGTGTCGGGATCCCAGCTCCCGCCGCCGTCGGCACAGAACTCCCGAACGGACTCGAGGTACTCGCGGCCGTGGACGGCCGCCATCGTGTCGAGTTCGCACGGATCGCTCTCGACGTACGTGACGCCGTGTTTCTTCTTCAGCCGTTCCCGGATCGCCCGTAACCGGTCCGGCGACTCCGGGTGGCGCGAACCGGGATCGTGTGCGAGACAGAGCTCGCTGTAGCCGAACTGCATCTGCTCACTCGAACAGCGAGAAGTACGTCTCGATGTCGTCGTCGGTGATCGTCCGCCGGTCGGCGTGGTGTGCGAGAGTCGCGGCCGCCCGGGCAACGTTGTCCGCGTAGTCCTCGAGGATATCGGCGAGGGCGACGCGGGCGTCCATCGAGACGCGATAGCGATCGTCGATTTCCAGCCTGGCGATGCGATCGACCGGCGCGACCGGGAGTTCGAGGTCGTCCTTGTCGACGACCGCTTCGACGCCGAAATCCTGCGCCATCAGCGTCTTCCGGCCGTCAGCCGTCGCCTCCTCGGCGGCGTCGATTGCGAGTTCGCTCCCGTGTTCCTGAATCCGCGTTGCGAGTTGCTTCGACGCGTCAGCACTCACCCGAAGATTGCCTGCGTTCCGCCGGATGATCGTATCCACCGGGGCGAACGGGAGTTCGACGTTCATATCATGATAGGCGAAGCTAACTCCCTTAACGCTTTTCCTAGGCGGCCGATGAGGTTGCTCGCCGCGTCAGAACACGTCGTTTGCGTCGAGGCGGCCGTCGCGGACGACCCCTCGGGCGGTTACCTCCTCGCCGAGGCCGACGTCGGCGTCGGTCGCGACGCTCATGGTCGTTTCGCCGTCGTCGAGTACGATCGGATCGCCCGCCTGCACGACGACGCCGGTGAACTCGCGTTCCTCGCCGTCGGACGGGTCATCCGAGTCGGTCTCGGCGTCGGCACTGGCGCTATCGTCGGTGGCGTCGCTCGAGGCGCTCGAGGCGGTGCTCGCACCGGCATCGCTCTCGCCCGCGTCTCCGTCGTCACCGGCGAAGGCAGAGAGGCCGGCGTTCTCGTCGCTCGAACCGTTCGTATCGCCCTCGGACTCGCCGGTGTCGGACGAGTCGGACTCGAGGACCGTGATCGTCGACTGCCAGCCCGCGGAGGCCTCGAGATCGTCCTGCCAGCCGTCCTGAATCTCAACGTCGCCGAGTGCGACCTCGTCGCCCGGGCCGATGTCGATGTCGGCTTTCTCGCCCCAGAGAGCGACGCGGATGTCGTCGGTCGCGTCCTGAACGCGGATGTTCCGGACCTGTCCCTCCGAGCCGTCGTCGCGGTCGAACGTTCGCTTGGGATCGGCCGAGCGAACGACGCCAGCGATGTCGACCATCTGATCGATCTCGAGATCCTCGATCGGTGTGCTCTCGGGGACGTACTCGACCTCCTCGTCGACTTCTTCGACGGCACCGCGGTTGCCGACGTGGAGTTCTAGCTGTCCGTCGCGGTCCTTGACGTAGCCGTCGATCACTTCGACGGTCGTCCCGGTCTCGAGTTCAGTTGCGAGATCGGCCTGCTCGTCCCACAGAGTCACGCGGATGCGACCGGTCGAGTCGCCGAGGACGAGGTTCGAGACCTTCCCCTCCGAGCCGTCGTCGCGGTCGAACGTCCGCACGCTGTCGGTGTCCAGAATCAGTCCGACGAGGTTGACGTTCGAGAGACCGAGCGAGAGGTCCTCGACGGTGTACGTATCGGAGACTTGCACGTCGATCTCGGTATCATCGTCGGGTTGGACGTCGTCCACGCTGATTTCGACGCCGGAAAAGCCCTCCTTGGGTCGGCCCTTGATGCGCAGGACCTGTCCCTCCTCGAGTTCCTCGATGGCGGCCTGGGCGTGGTCGTCCCAGAACGCCGCTCGCACGGAACCGGTCTCGTCTGCCACCTCGACGTTGACGACCTGCCCGTCCTCGTCCTCGCCGTCGCGCTCGAACGTGCGCACCTCGCCGATCGAGAGCACCTTGGCGACGAACTTCGCCTCCTCCATCCCGGGTTCGATGTCGGCGATGCCGCCGACCTCGCTCTCGCCGACTTCGTGAGCGATGAGCATCGCCGCCGTCTCCTCGTCCGCGAGTCCCCCCATCTGCTCGACTTTCGCCTCGACGGCCTCGCGAAACTCCTCGAGAGAAACGTCGGCCTCGAGGTCCTCATATACGCCCTCGATGTCGCTCATTCTATGCTCGTGCATGGGTAGCCTGCGCATAAGCGTTATCCATTCGGTATCCCAGCGTGTCGCGCCGTCCGACAGAGACGCGGGATATCCGTGTCGTACCCGGCAGTTTCGATCCGTCGGAAACGACTCGTCCGGACCGCGCGGCGACGGGGCTCGCACAGGAGATCATGCGTCTCACTGGCCGCGCCCTGTTATATAAACGTCAGTGTGGCCGTGCGCGAGCGAGGAATCGTTCAGAACGCCGATTCGACGGCGAAACCGGTTAGAAGTACAGCTCGTCGATCCTGTCCGCCGTTCGAATGGCCAGCGCCTGTCCGGTGTTCGTTGGATTCGGCCCGCCGAGGCCGTTCGCGAGCGCGCTGTGGTCACCGACGAACAGCCGGTCGACGTCGGAGGCCTCGCAGTTCTCGTCGACGACCTTCCCCATCCGCATCGAGCTCTGCATGTGCAACAACAGCGGCGGCGCGTCGGCACGGTGGACGTGCTCGGCACCGGCGGTCTGCAGGAGTTCCGCGGCGGTCGTCGCGAGCCGACCGCGGCTATCCCACGGCGCGTCCGGTTCGGCTTCGGTGTCGAAGGCGTAGCCCGCCCGACTGAACGAGTAGCTCTGGAAGGCGGCGATTCCCGGCGTCCCACCGACCATCTCGAAGCAGCCGACCCCCGACTCGTCGTACCGCGCGGCCGCGTTGTGGCCGACGTAGGGATCGATCGTCCGCTGCCCGGTCAACTCCTCGAACGTGTCGCCGTCGAAGGATCCGACGACGAAGTCGAACCAGTGCGTGGTCAGTCCCGCGCCGACCCACCCGTTGTCCGGCAGGCCGGAGTTGAGCCACAGCCGCGGGGTCTCGACGCAGCCGGCGGCCATCACGACCGCGTCCGCGTCGATCGAGCCGATCTCGCCGGACCACGTGTCGCGGTACTCGACGCCGGTCGCCTCGAGACTCCCCGCGAACGACTGCGTTCGCACGTTCGTAACGAACGTGGTAGGCCGGATCGTCACGTTACGTGTCCCGCGTGTGCGGATCCGCCTCGAGCTCCTCAAGACCGGTCAAACCCAGTGCGGTTACCGCTGGTAGTCTCGATAGCGACGCGACGCCGGCACCGCCGATCCCGCCGAGTACCGACCGGCGGGAGATCGTCTCGTCAGTATCGTCCGCTCGTGTCATTTCACTTATATTTCCAGTACATTTCTAATTAAATATTTCCATTATTAAGGATAAGATAGTAAGTAAGAGGTCGAAAAATATCACTTGACTCGTCCGAGAGAGGACGATGGGGGAAGATCGGTGAACGAACTCGAAGAGCCACAACTGACGCCGCAACGACCGCGAAAGTCCGGGCCGGCAACGGGAGCCTTTCGAAAGGGCTTTAATGTCCACGCAGTTACGAAGAGATGAGTCCTGGTAGGGTAGTGGACTATCCTCTTGGCTTGCGGAGCCAGGGACCGGAGTTCAAATCTCCGTCAGGACGTTTCTGTCGACACCAAACCGCGAGCGACGCGTGGCGCGTTAGCACCACGAAAAGCGAACGGCGAAGCCGTGAGCAGCGAGCGTCTGCTATCGAAACACGCGGGCTATCAGTTCGTCGCGAAGATCGGTCTGGCGACGTTCTCGTCGAAGCTCTGTGAGATGGCCGGGGTAACGAGCTGAGATCACCCACATATCGGCGGGGTATCCTGCGCTTCTTCGTGAGCGCGTCCGTCCCTTCCACCTGCACGCGGATGAACAACAAGTGACACCAATCAATTCTGGAATCGTCCCGGCAACTCCCTGAATGCGCGCGCTGCCGCTCTCAGACGGCGATCGGTGACTGTTGCAGATATGAAACGGAATGAAATGGTATGTTTCTCATATGAACTGGTTTAATTGTAGAATATATATGATAGCTACCGCACCGTAGAAATGTGTGCTCAGAAACACAAGACGGCGGTTCTTGATGGGATGTGCAACGACTGTCACGGCCAGTGGCGTGTTCGCAGGGTCAGCGAGCGCAGCTTCGACGACCGACGCGGAAGGTGAGCTCCCGCCGCAGCCGCCGGAGGCTGTGGCAGGCTGGTCCGCCGCTCGAGGCGGATACGGGAACACGGCCGCGGTCGGCTCCGACCACGGGTTCGGCGACGGGTTTAATCTCGACGCTCTCGAGGTCGACTGGACGTCCGACGCCGGGGGATTGCCGGTCGTCGACGACGGTATCGTCTATCTCTCGGTGGAGGGTGCGGTGCACGCGCTCGATGCCGCCGACGGATCGCTCGAGTGGCAGAGCGAGGACGTCGGTGCCAGCGAACCGCCGACGGTCGCGTACGGGACCGTCTTCGTGAGCGGCGAGCGGGGCGTCACCGCGCTCGATGCCGCGAACGGGGACGTTCGATGGCAAACTTCGGTCTCCGACGCCGACACCGATTCCGACACTGACGAAACCACTATCTCACCGCCGACGGTCGCGTTCGAGCGGGTGTACGTCTACGCCGACGGCGGGCTGTCCGCGATCGACTGTGAGACCGGCGAGATCGACTGGCGTCGCGACTCGGTCACGGTGACCGTCGGCGATCCCTGGGAGGAACAGGACGAGGTCGACCGAACGATCGAGGGGGGAGTGGCGGCCACCGACGAGCGCGTCTTCGCGCTCGCCGAAGCGGGAACGATCGTCGGTCTCGATCCGCTGACGGGCGAGCAGCGGCTGACGATCGACACGTATTATTACTACCTGTACGACCTCGTGGCAACCGACGAGCGGGTGTTCGTTCGAACCGAGTCAGAGGAGGTCGCCGCCTACGATTCGGCGACCGGCGAGCGCGAGGAGGGATGGGGCGGCGGGATTCGCCGACTCGCCGTCCGCGGGGAGACGCTGGTCTTCGTCACGCGATACGAACTCGTCGCGATCGACCTCGAGAGCGGCGACGAGCGGTGGTCCGTGGGGAAGTACTCGCACAGTATCGGCGATCCCGTGATCGCCTGCAACGCGGTCCTCGTCAGCTTCGGAGTACAGGGCGGCGAGTACGAAAACTCGCTCGTCGCTTTCGATCTCGACGACGGCGTCGAGCAGTGGGTCTTCTCGCGAACGGAGAGCGCGTTCGTTGGAGGGGAGTGCGTGGTCGCCGATCGAACGATCTACATCGACGACGGCGGGCTGACCGCGATTCGCGCAAACGAGGACGAACGCGACGAGGGAGACGAGGAAGCGGCGGGAGACGCGGGAGACGACGAACGCGGTGAAACCGACGAAACCGACGATTCGGATTCGAACACCGCGGCCGAGGTGCAGGACGAACCGAACGAAACCGAGGAGGGCGGAGAGACCGATACTCAAAACGAGAGTGACGGCTCGAAAACCGACGGAGAGCAGCGAATCCTGTACACGCTACGGACGATGTGGAGCTGGGTAGCGTAGCGAGAGAGGGTTGGATCGATACCCCCAGCGGGGCCGGTATCGTAGCCACTGAAACGACTTTCACACTCGAGCCCACCTCGAGCCGGCGCGATCGCTCTCGAGGGTGAAACCGGGTGAGAGGAGTAAGCCCCCTTCTGTTCGGCCCGGCATTCGGCTGAGCGTCCGCGCCGTCCGCGGCGAGGCCGCGGAATGTTCGGGCTACCACGGCGCGGACTTGCACCGGTGAGGATTCGCCGTTCCATCGATCCTCGGCCGTCTGTGTGCGGTCAATCGCGCCGATGGCGCGATTCGTGGATTCGAACCACGCATCGCGACCGCACACGGCTCGCGGCTTCCGCCGCTCGCCTCTCGGCGGTTCTCGCGCCAAAGGCGCTCCGAACCGCCCGTTCGGCGGTTTACACCGCCTCACGAATCGTGGCCGCGAAGCGGCCACGCGTTCCCTCTGCGGGTCAACTCCCCTTCCTCTCGGTCGGGTTCGCGCGCATCATCGGTCAGGCCGAGACGTGTCGTTTCTGTTCCAGAGCCAGCGGTCTCCCGCTCCGGACTTGCGTCCGGTCACCCGCCCGAACGGGTGGGGGGACTTTCCTCGCGAGCGTTGCGCGTCCCGAAGGGACGGGCCACGCCAGGTGGTCGCGCCGTTGCCGGCAGGACCATCGCGGCAGCCAGGCTCTCTCTCCCACCGTCTCTTGGGGCGTCGGTCGAATAAGTCCCCCGGTCGGAAACACAAAAAGAGCATCGTCACGAATGGAAGCGTTTTAGGACGACTATCCCCTTGTCCATCTGTATGTCCCAGGGACAGGGCGTCGACCTTTCCTACGAGGACGGTGCGCGCGCGGTCGAACTCGCGCGTGAATCCGTCGACTCCTACGTACGACACGGGCAGCGAGAACAACCAGGCAGCATGCGCGAGGCCTTCTACGAGCGGACCGGTGCGTTCGTCCGCCTCGAGTCGACTCGCGGCCGGGGGAGCCTGCGGGGCTGTGCGGGTGGCTACCACTCGGACGACCAGCTCGGCCACGTCATCGTGGACGCGGCGATCGAGGCCGCCAGCGAGGACTCCTGTGGCTCGGAAGTGAGCCCCTCGGAGCTCCCGAACCTGACGGTGTCGGTCTGTACCGTCAAGAACGTGCTGCTGACGGACGACCCGCTGGCCGATCTCGAGCTCGGCACCCACGGCGTCGCCATCGACGGCGGCGGCGAAGGCGGCTGGATGTATCCGACGGTACCGGTCGAGAACGACTGGAGCGCCCGCGAGTATCTCGATCGAACCTGCCGGAAAGCGAAGCTCTCGCCGGGTGCGTGGCAGAACGACGACGTCATCGTCACGCTGTTCGAAGGCCAGGTCTTCCGCGAGCGAAAGGCCGACGGCAGCATCGAAGAAGTATAACGCTGGACGGATTCGGTTCCGTTATTTTCCCCGCCGAGCGACCGCCCTATCGACGGGGCGACCGGAGGTATCGGTCCTTCACTCCCCGCGAGGGCTGATTCACGTGTCCGCTTGCGACGGCTGATTCTGCTCTGCGAGTTTCACCTCGAGCAGGTTGTTCAGCGCCATGAACACGTCATGAACCGTGAACCAGCGGACGAACATGGTGACGTGGACGACCAGTGGTACCGAGAGTATCGAGCGCTACAGGAGAAGGGGAAACGTACAGAACCCGCCGATTGCGAAGACGATGCAGAGACGCATCGCGAGTCGGGTCGCGATTTCGGAATGCGGGGCAACGGTTGCGGAGGCCATCGGTGACTCTCCATCAGTCGCCGTGAAAAATTCAACTATAATATGTGAAGAGGGCACTCGAATTCTGGGCCGGCTGATCGGCTACTGATCGACCCCGGGCGTCGACCGGTCGAAGCCGACTACCTCGGCATCGGCCAGACACCGGTCGGTCGCGTCCGCGAGATCGAACTCGCGGACGATCTCGCCGTCGCGGATCAGCGGCTCGAGCAGCGGTTCACCATCGCTCGGCCCCTCGCGGTCGGCGAGGGCGACGTGGTGGCCGCCGTCGGCGGTTCGGTAGACCTCCTTGACCCCTGAGAGTTTGCCGCGTTTGGAGATCGGTTCGCCGTCGTCGTCGGACGCAGTCCGGCTGCTCGAGGGATCGTCCGATCCCTCGCCGATTTCCACGATATCGAGACTGAAGTCGACCGAGTCGGCACCGGTGATGTGGCTGCCG
This sequence comes from Natrinema soli, assembly GCF_028618695.1. Next base: position 16,070 of record NZ_JAQIVI010000466.1, read on the forward strand.
ACGCCGAAGCCGTCGGCGACGTCGCGCAGCGGGCGGATGGTTTCGGGCTCGAGGCCGCCGCTACAGAAGATGTCGACGTCCTCGTGACCGCGGGCGTCGAGTTCCCAGCGGACCTCGCGGATGATGTGCCGGAAGTCGCCGCGCCGGGAACTCGTGGTATCGATACGAACGCCGTCGAGATCGTCGCCGAGCGTCTCGGCGGCCAGCAGGCTCTCGCTCTTCTCGTCCCAGAAGGTGTCGACCAGCGCGATCCGGGGCACCTCCTCGCCGACGGCCTCGTCGAACGCCGTCCACGCCGCGGCCTGGTTTCCCTCGCCGAAGCAGAACATGAGCGCGTGGGGCATCGTTCCGCCAGCCTCTCGGCCCAGAATCTCGCCCGCCGCGACGTGAGAGAAGCCGTCGAGACCCGCGAGCAACGCGGCTCGCTCGACCGTCGTCGCGATCGAGGGATGGACGTGACGCGCGCCGAAGGAGAGGACGAGCGACTCGGGAGCCGCCAGTCTGGTCTCGAGCGCGGCCGTCGCGAACCCGCTGGGCTGGGACAGAAAGCCGAGCAGGGAGGTTTCGAGTTCGGCGAACTCGAGGTACGGGCCCTCGACCCGGAGGACAGGGCCGCCGTCGAACAGCTGACCGTCGGGGAGCGCGTCGACGTCGACGGCGCGGCCCTCGAACAGCGTCGCCACGTCTTTGACGCCGGTAAACACGTCGAACTCCCCGGTCGGGAACTGGTCGGCGGTGACTTCGGCGACGACGCGAGGGTTCTTGCCCGCGTGCTCGAGCGTCGCCCGCGTGCGCTCGAAGTACGCGTCAGTCGCGTCCCCCTCGAGAATCGCCGCCGCGGGGACGGTTCCGAACGGATTTGACATATCACCGGTTTCCCGCGGGAGACAAAAAAGCTACCCGTCTGCCGGCGCGCGCGACGTCTTCGGTGGCCCGTCCGGCGACGCCGATGCGGATCGTGGCGACGCATCGACTGGAGTCGATTCGGGGATGTCCGTCGACTCGAGGGACGCCGCGGGCTCGCGGGCAGCTATAGACCCGTTTCGGTTCGAGCCCGATTCGACGGGGTGGATCGCCTCGAGGTCGTCGACGGTCGGTGCGCCGGTGATTTCGACCGTCTCGCCGGTGACTGAGACGCGATACGCGCCCTCGAAGGGATCGCCGTCGGAGATCCGGTAGACACCGTTTCCAGCAGTGTCAACCTGTTCGGCCCCTCGGTTCGCGAGGAGCTGGCGGTACGCATCGGCGAATTCGGTCGCGTCGGCGCGGCTCTCCCAGGCGAGCCGCCAGACGTGGCCGGTCTGGCCGGACTCGTCCGTCTGCTGGTACACGTGGATGCTATCGCCGGCCCAGCCGGCCGTCGCGGGATGCGAGTAGTCGTACTGCGAGCGGTCGGTCGCCCCTTCAGTGAGCGGGCGATCGATGACGCCGTTGGCCCAGAGCGTCGCAAACAGCGTAGCCTCGCCGATCGTCTCCGTCCGAATCTCGCCGTCTCCACCGTCCGTTATCGGTCGCCACTCGTCGCTCGAGCGGTCCGCGATCGAGACGTCGACCGGGTCAGTGCCCGGATAGCGCTCCGGATGGATCAGCTGGGCGGTGCTTCGGGGCGGATCCTCGTGGGCGGCGGCGACGGCGTCCCAGCCGCCGCGCTCGGAGAGGTCGGTGACGAACGGCGGCCCCTCGGCGTAGGGCGCGTAGATCGAAAGGAAGAGCCCGGCGTTGAACGGGCGATCGGCGAGCGTCTCACCCCCGGCCGTCCGCGGCTGTACGGCCGGCAGACACTGCCACTCGTCCCCGCACCGGCGATCGTACCGATCGGGAACGACGCTCGCCTCGCCCTCGAGCAGGCCGTTTTCGGCGCGGATCCCGTCGATCGTCTCGCTCTCGCGAGCGATACCGAACCGTTGATCCTGCAGCGCGTGGGTCAGCTCGTGGACCAGAGCCCGCCGGTTGATCCGGATCTCGTCAGTGTCGTCAGTAATAATGACGATCCGGCCGTTCACGTAGTAGCCCTGAATGGAATTGCCGTAGAGATCGTCGAACGCGCGATTGACGTCCGTCTCGCCGTCGACGAGGAACGCCCCGCGCCAGAGCTCGTTGCTGAACGCCGACGCGTTTCCGGTCCCGTTCGATCGCCGGTCGCGGTACTCGGCGCGGCTCATCACCTCGAGGTCGACGTCGCGGTCGTATTTCAGTCCGCGGACGACCTCGATCCGGGCCATCGAGCGGTATTTCACGGCCTCGAGTTGCGCCTCGGTGAGGCCGTCGCTCGCGTCGAATTCGAAGACGTCGTCGTGGGCGTAGTCGCCGACGTGCCCGAGTTCGCGGTCCGTGTCGAACCCGTCGGGGGAGCCGGGAAGCGCACAGCCCGAGAGCACGACCAGTACGACGACGGCGAACAATCGGCCTCGGCTCATTGGCTCATCGTTCGCCGTGGCCGTGAAAGCGGCATCGATCGGCCGGCAGCGAAAATGCGGTGTCGGTCAGTATCGAGGACGGTGCGTGGATCGTTCGGTACCCCGGTCACTGTCGGTGGCGGGCGACGGCGAACCAGGTCGCAGATCCGAGCAACGCGATCGCGATTGCGCCCACTGCGGCCGTTGCACCGAAGCCGGGTACGGGAATGGGAGTTGTTTCAGGTGCCGCACCGGTTTCGACGTTCGACAGCTCCGCGACCGACGGGGCGCGAACGATCGTCACCGCCGTCCCGTTCCGCTCGAGGGAGTACGCGCCGGCGTACCCGCCGTCGTCGATCACGAACGTGTCCCGGTGACCGGCGACCGCCTCGGCACCGTGGTTGTCGAGTAATTGGCGGTAGCCGTCGAGGAACTCCTCGGAGTCCCCGGCCGACTGCCACTGCGTTCGCCAGACGTAGCCGGCCTCGCCGGCCGCGGCGGGGTCGCTCTCGTTGTCGATCTCGTCGCTGGTGTAGATGACTAACTCGTCGCCGGCCCAGCCGTCGGTAGCGGAGTGGTCGTAGTTGTAACTTCCTTCCTCGCTGCCGAAGAGTTCGCTGGCGCTGATCACCGACGACTGGCTCCCGTCCATCGCGTCGGCGGCGAACATCGCGACCATCCCCGCTTCACCGACGGTGTCGTTCGCCGCCTCGCCGTCGACGGAGAGCTGTCGCCAGCCGTCGCTCGAGCGGTCGGGGACCGAGACGTCGGTCGGTTCGCGCTCAGAGCCGGGGTGGATCACGGCAGACGTCGTCGCGGGCGGGTCGTCGTAGGCCGCGTTGACCGCCGACCAGCCCTCGCCCTGCCGGCGCAGGTGGTCGACGTAGGCGGGACCGTCGCTGTAGGGCTGATAGACGGCGAAATAGATGCCCCAGTTGACGTCGAGGTTTCCGGTCTGCTCCCCGCCGCTGGGGCTGAGACAGTCCCACTCGGAGCCACACCGCGCCTCGTACTCGCGTTCGACCCAACTGGCGTCGCCTTCGGCCAGCCCGTTACCGGCCAGTTCCGCGTCCTGCGTCGAGCCGTTGAGCCGCGACAGGTTGAAGCGCTGATCCTGCAGCGCGTGGACGAGTTCGTGGCCGAGCGTCAGCTCGTCCAGTTCGGGCGTCTCGGGGTTCTCCGAGACGATGACGATCTCGTCCGTTTCGGGGTCGTAGTAGCCCTTGACGGCACCGCCGTACACCGTCTCGGTCGCGTCGGCCGCCGCCGTCTCCCGACCGACCGTGAACAGCGCCTCGTAGCCGACGTTCTGCTCGAGTCGTTCGGCCGCGGTGTCGTTCGCGAAGCGATCCTCGTTGTTCTGCCGATAGGTCTCGCGAGAGATCACATCGACGGCGACTTCGTCCGCGAACGTCATGTTGCGGATCATCTCGACGCGGGCCATCGCTCGGTAGATGATGGGATCGAGTTCGTCGTCGTCGACGACCGCGTTCGACTTGCTGTCGACGGCCAACTCGTCGTCGTACCAGTACCCTTCGACGTAGCCGACGGTGTCCTCGGTCGAGGGGTTCTCGGGACGGGCGTCCTGTGTCGCAGCCACCGCGCTCGAGGTCGACTCGAGGGACGAGGACGGCACGGGCTCAGTCGGCGTCGTAGCGGTGCTATCGGGAGACGCAGCAGCGCTCGCCGCCACTACGGGGCCAGCGAGGCCGCCGGTCACCAGCATCGCGGTGAGGACGACCGTAAGCAGGGCGACGACCGAACGGGGGCGCGTTGGCTGCATTTGAGGTGAGTAGGTATCCGTTGGAATGGAACTGTAAAAAGTACGACGGTTGTACCGCCCGGAATCCGACGAGCGACGACGGTGTCTCGAGGCGCGTCAGTCGTTGCCCCCTAATGCCTCGGAGTCGTCGTCGGCCAGCGCTTCGGGCGAGGTCGGCTCGACCGCGGGCTCCGTTCCGAGCGGTTCGACGCGGACGTTCGTCACCTTGTACGCCGGGATCTTGCTCCGCGGGTCGAACTCCTCCTTGGTTAACCTGTTGACGGCACCGTGGATGAAGTGCATCGGGACGAAGAGGACGTCCGGCCCCGACGTTTCCTCGACGTTCGCCCGCACGACGATATCGCCCTGTCGGGACTCGACGCGGACGTACTCGTCGTCCGCGATACCGAGCCGGTCGGCCGCCTCCGGATGGATCGTGACGAAGCTCTCGGGCACCTGCTTCATCGACGCGTTCCCACGGCGCGTCATCGACCCCGTGTGCCAGTGGTAGAGCACCCGTCCGGTAGTGAGCGTGAACGGGTACTCCTCGGTCGGTACCGGATGCATCTCGTCGGCCGCCTCCGACGGGACGAACCGCGCGAGCCCGTCGTCGAAGTTGAACGCATCCTCGTAGAGGTACGGCGTTCCGGGATGGTCCTCGTCCCAGCACGGCCACTGGAGGCCGTCCTCTTTCTCCTCGAGGCGGTCGTAGGTGACGCCGCCGTAGATGGGCGTGAGGTCGTTGATCTCGTCCATCACCGCGGCGGGGCTCTCGTAGTCCCAGTCGAACCCCAGCCGACCGGCGAGGGCCTGCAGGATGGCGGCGTCCGTCTGCGCCTCGCCCGGCGACTCGACGGCCGGTCGGACGAGCTGGATCCGCCGCTCGGTGTTCGTGACGGTGCCGTACTTCTCGGCCATGGACGCCGCGGGCAACACCACGTCGGCGTGCTTGGCCGTTTCAGTCATGAACAGCTCCTGGACGACGAGGAAGTCGAGCGCCGCCAGTGCCTCCTCGGCGTGCTGGATGTCGGGCTCGGATTGGGCGGGGTTCTCGCCGACGATGTACATCCCGTGCAGGTCGGTGTTCTCGGGGGAGTACCCCTCGTCGGCGGCGGGGTCGTCGGTGCCGCGTTCCGCTTCGCCGTCCTCGGGATAGTCGCCGCCGTACGCGTCGGTTCCCTGCTCGCCCTCGACGGTCTCCTCGACGCCCGGGATGGCGCTGAACATCTCGGTCACCCGCAGGCCGACCTCGTCCGGCGGCCGAACTCCCCACGAGTCCTCGAATTTGTCCAGCACGTCGTCGTCGGTGACGTCCTGGTACCCCGGGAGATTGTTCGGGATCGGACCCATATCGCCACCGCCGCCCTGAACGTTGTTCTGTCCCCGGAACGGCGAGAGGCCGGATTTGGGTTTGCCGACGTGCCCGCAGAGCAGCGCCAGGTTGGCGATGGCGAGCGCGTTCCGCGTGCCGTGTGCGTGCTGGGTCAGCCCCATCGCCCAGCCGTAGACGCAGGTGTCCGCCGTCGCGATGGTCTCGGCCGCGTTCGTGAGCTCCGCCACCGGGACATCGGTTACCTCCTCGACCCGCTCGGGGGTGTACGGTTCGACGGTGTCCTTCAGGTCGTCGAAGTGTTTGGTGCGTTCGTCGACGAACCCCTCGTCGTAGAGCCCCTCCTCGATGATGTGGTGCATCATCCCGTTGAGCCAAACGGTGTCCGTGCCGGGCTTGGTCCGGCTGTACTGGTCCGCGTGGTCCGCGATGGTCATCTTCCGTGGGTCGAACACCACCAGATCGGCACCGTCGCGGACGTTCTGGACGATCCGCGTCGCCAGCACCGGGTGGCTCTCCGTCGTGTTCGAGCCGGTGATGAGATAGCAGTCGGTCTCGCCGATGTCCTCGTTGATGCGATTGGTCATCGCGCCGTAACCGACCGTCTGCTTCAGCGCGGCGACGGTCGAGGAGTGACAGAGCCGCGTGCAGTTGTCGACGTGGGGCGTCTCGAGCACCTGCCGGGCGAACTTCTGGGCGAGGAAGTTCTCCTCGTTGGTCGCCTTCGAGGAGGAGGTCACCGCCAACGAGTCCGCGCCGTACTCGTCGCGGATGTCGGTCAGACGGTCGACGATGCGATCCAGCGCCTCGTCCCAGGAGGCCTCGCGGAACTCCCCGTCCTCCTCGATCAGCGGCGTCGTCAGCCGCTCGTCGGAGTCGACGTAGTCGTAGCCGAACTTCCCCTTCACGCAGGTCGAGAAGTCGTTCGCCGGCGTCTGGTCCGGATCGGCCGGGCGGACGCCGAGGACCTCCTCGCCCCTGCCGTACAGCTCGAACCGGCAGCCGACGCCGCAGTAGGTACAGGTCGTGTCGGCCACTCTGATGTTGCGCTTTCGAGCGCCGCTGACGACCTGTGCGGCGTCGAAGAGCTGTCCGATCGTCATCGACTTCTCGGCGACCGATTCCGCCGCGTGCTCGACCGTCCCCGTGGCGCGATCTACCGTCTCGACTGCCCGTTCGCTCGCGCGCTCGGAGAGCGTCGACGCACGCTGCTTCGACTTCGCCATGAACTCCGCGACGCCGTCCAGTTCCGTGGCGTCCGGCAGGGTCTCACCGTCGCCATCCGGCCGATCCGCAGCGGCCGACTGGCTCTCGGCAGCCGGCTGGCTCTCGTTGGCCGATCGATCCTCGAGCGCGCCCCCGCCGAACTCCGGCACCTCGCGGTTCGGCGCGTCGGCCGTGTCGGCCGTCTCGAAGGGGCGTCCCTCCTGTACCTCGCCAATGGAGACCTTCTGCGTAAAGCCCGGGAGCGGGATGGTCGTCGCGTCGACGAGCCCCTCTTCGACGAGCGAGCCGGTCGGGCAGACGGTGACGCAGTGCCCGCAGGAGATGCACGTCGAGTCCTCCATCGTGTCGGCCTCGGGCTTCTGGAAGTCGATGTGGACGTCGTCTCCCTTCCCGGACATCCGGAGGACGCCCGCGTTCTGGACGTCGTTGCAGGCCTCGACGCAGCGGTTGCAGAGGATGCACTTGTTGCGATCGATCTGGATGACCGACGTGTCGTCGATGGGGGCGTACGCGTCGCGGTCGTCGAACACGCCGTAGCGCGGTTCGTTCACGCCGTGGTCGATGGCGGTGTCCTGGAGCTCGCAGCGGCCGTTCTGGCCGCAGGTCGTACACCGCAGGTTGTGATTCCCGAGCACGAGGTCGAGGTTGACGTCCCGCGCCTCTTCCGCGTCGGGCGCGTCGGTGGCGACCTCGAGGCCGTCCTCGGCCGGGAAGCTACACGCCGGCACGGTACCGTACTCGTCGGTCTCGACCATGCACGTTCGACAGGTGCTTCGCGGCCCGATCTCGTCCGACTGTTCGGTGTCGCGATCGTAGTAACACAGCGCCGGCACGTCGGCGTCCGTGTCGACCGTCTCGAGGGCGTCGATGAGCGTCGAACCGGGTGAGACGGCGACGGGCTGGCCGTCGATCGTCACGGTCGTCATCTCGTCGCTCTCGACGCCGACGTCGGGGTCGTTCGCGGTGCCGGTGCGGAAGTCCTCGGTCAGCGGGGTGCTCGAGCGCGGGTCGGCGACGACCGGCGATCGATCCCCGGCGACCGTCTGGCAATCGATTCCCTCG
>NZ_JAQIVI010000467.1 GCF_028618695.1 Natrinema soli
GCCCGACCGCGAGCAGGACGCCGCCGGCGAGCAATCCGGCGGCAGCGAGTTCGGCGGACGACAGCGCGCCGACGATGGCCAGACCGACCAGCGCCTTCATCGGTTCTACCGAGAGGGGCATCCCGTAGTACACGCCCCAGACGATCTGGAAGACGCCGAAGCCGAGCAATACGTGGGGCAACGAGACGCTCGTCGTCGCCCCCAGCGCCACGAGCAGCGGCAATACAGTAACCGAATCACCTAGCGCACCCGTGAGTTCGCTCGCAGAGAACTCGAGGTCGATGTCGGTCCGCGATCGGATCGAGTACGCCATCTATCCCCGATAATCCGGGGGTAGCCTTCACTCTTGTCTGTAATCTAAACCAGTTTCGTGACGACGCGATCGATAGTGATTGTGGTTACGGTGCTGCCGTTCGAACTCGGCGGCGAGGCGCGTTCGATCGGGGTCACCCCTCGAGTCGCGGTCGGAGTGACGGACTCTCGACGAGCCGCCGCGCCGGGGCGCGGTCGACGCGGATCACCACCGCTAAGACCGCTCGGTGGGACCTACCGGCCGTGAGCGACCTCGGAAAAATCGATCGCGCGTTCTTCGATCGGCACGTCGCACCGAATCTCGGTGCCGACCGCGACGACGTCGCCGTCGGTCCCACCCACGGCGTCGACTTCGGCGTCCTCGATATCGGCGGGCAGGCGCTGGTCACCGCCACCGATCCGCTGTCGATCCTGCCCGCGCTGGGCCTCGATCGGGCGGCGCGGTTCGCACTCGACCTCGTGCTCGCGGACGTGGCCGTCAGCGGCGTCGCCCCGTCGCATCTCTCGATCTGTTTCACGCTTCCGGCGGGGATGACCGACGACGAGTTCGCGACGGTCTGGGAGACGATCCACGCGGAGTGCGTCGATCTCGGCGTCTCGATCGTGACGGGACACACGGCGCGATACGCGGACGTCTCGCACCCGTGGGTCGGCGCTGCGACCGCGATGGGCGTCGGCGATCACGACGAAATCGTCCGCCCCGACGGAGCCCGCCCCGGTGATCGACTCCTCCTGACGAACGGCCCCGCCGTCGAGTCGGTCGGCCTCTTGAGTACGCTCTTCGGCGAGCAGCTGGCCCTCCCGAACGACGTGATCGCGGACGCGCAGGATCGACTCGAGGAGGTCTTCTCCGTCCGCGACGCCCTCACCGCGGCCGCCGCGGGACCGGTGCGGG
>NZ_JAQIVI010000468.1 GCF_028618695.1 Natrinema soli
GGCGCGGTGCGGACCCGCGCGTCGGAGCACATCCGCGCCATCGTCGACCGCATCGGAATTCCGGTCGTCGAAACGTACATGGGCAAGGGAGCGATCTCCAACCGGGAGCCGGCCTCGCTGATGACGCTCGATTCGGGACCCGAGGGCGAGGCCGCGCGGGCGATCGAGCGAGCGGACTGCGTCGTCGCGGTCGGCTACGACATCGCCGAGCACGACCCCCAGGGCTGGAACCCGGACCTCGAGAAGACCATCGTCCACGTCGACTACGAGCCCGCGGAGGTCTACCGCCACTACAACCCGGACATCGAGATCGTCGCCGACGTGGGCGCGGCGCTCGAGGCGATCGACGAACAGCTCGCAGACGGGGCCTGTTCGCTGTGGTGTGGCGATCTGCACGAGCGGCTGCTCGAGGCGGTGACGGAGCCGCCGTCAGAAGACGATCCGGTGACGGTGCGGAACGCGCTGCCCCTCCTGCGCGAGGCGATGGCCGACTCGGACGTGCTCGTCTCGGACGTGGGCAGTCACAAGATGGCGATCGCGCAGTCGTTCCCGACCTACGAGCCCAACACCTGCGTGATCTCGAACGGGCTGGCCAGCATGGGGATCGCCGTCCCGGGCGCGCTCGCTGCGGATCTGGCGATCGAGGGGAACGTGGTCGCGGGCACGGGCGACGGCGGCTTCCTGATGAACGCGGCGGAGCTCGAGACCGCGAGCCGACTCGACTGTGGCTTCACGACCGTCGTCTTCAACGACGACGATTACGGGCTGATTTCGGAGAAGCAAGAGGATCACCGGGGCGAGCACACCGGCACCGAGCTGACCAATCCCGATCTGGTGACGTTCGCCGAGAGCTTCGGGCTCGAGGCCTACCGGCCCGAGGGATGGGACGAGATCGAGTCGGCGTTCGCGGAGGCCGTGCCGTCGGAGGAGCTATCGTTGATCGAGGTTCGGCTCGACTGAGCGGCGTTCGCCGACCGGGCCGGTAGCGGTCACCCGTATTCCGTCTCATCACCGGGTGTGCGCTCTCGAGTGGTGAGCCTCCATCGGCCGGTAGACGCTCTCGTCACACTTACCGGGCGAAGCACGGCAGGGGAACGCACGGGAACATCATTGGTTGACTGTGAGACGGTACCCGTGAAGAGCCGTTACTGACGGCCTGTGAGAGTCGTCGCCTGCGGATCGCGACCGGACGGCGCGGACAGAAGCTTCTTGAGCGGATAGCCGCATCGGGGGGTATGACCAGCACAGGAGTGATCGTCCGCGTATTGGTTCCAGAGTATCCGATGGGCGGTGACGGATCGTGACCGGCGATGCCACGGACGGCGTGAATCGGCGGGCGGTACTCGGCGCGCTCGCCGGCGTCGGTGGAGCCGCCGTCGCCG
>NZ_JAQIVI010000469.1 GCF_028618695.1 Natrinema soli
TCTCGGTGGCCCAGCAGCCCACCGTCGGCGTCGTGCCGACGGGCGAGGAACTCGTCGCGGGCGATCCGGATCCCGGCGAAGTCGTCGAAACCAACGGGCTCACCGTCTCGCGGCTGGCCCAGCGCTGGGGCGCTCGAGCCACCTACCGCGACGTGGTCACCGACGATCCCGAGTCGCTTCGCGTGGCGATCCAGCGGGATCTGACGAAGGACGTGATCGTCACGACCGGCGGCTCCTCGGTCGGCGAGCGCGACCTCCTCCCGGAAGTGATCGACGATCTGGGGGAGGTGGTCGTCCACGGCGTCGGGCTCAAACCCGGTCACCCCGTCTGTCTCGGAATCGTCGAGGACACCCCCGTGCTCGCGCTGCCGGGCTACCCCGTCGCCTGCATCGTCAACGCCGTCCAGTTCCTCCGGCCGACTCTGCGCTGGCTCGAGGGGACGACACCCGACTCCCATCCGACGACGCGGGCGATCCTCGAGCGCAAGATCCCCAGCGAACCCGGGACGCGGACGTTCGCGCGGGTTCGGCTCGAGGCTCGCGACGAGGATGAGGCTGACCGGGAGCGTGACGAACCCGAGTACGCGGCGATTCCGACGCGAGCGAGCGGGTCGGGCGTCCTCTCGAGCGTCGCGCTGGCGGACGGCTGGGTGGTCGTCGACGACGACCGCGAGGGGATCCCGGCGGGCGAAACCGTTACCGTGGAGAACTGGGAACCGAACGCATAACCGGCATTCCCACCGGAAAGCAGGCACGTGCGATCGCAGGAGGGCTGTGCGATCGGTGTGCGAACGGCTTCAGTTGTTCCGATAGGAACCACGTTCTCGCCGTCGATACTGCGTGACGACCAGGAGTCCCATTACGAGAGCGATAGCTACGAACACTGTAGCGAGAACCGGCCGATCGGCGGCGACGGAGCCGGCGGCTTCGAACAGGGACTGCTGTCTGCCGTAGTAGACGACCGCGCCGACGGCCGCGTAGAACAGGACGGTGCCGGCCGCCGTGTAGACGCCGAACCGGGTCGGTGACATGTCGGCGAGCGCCGCCGGGATGGTGACGACGGACCGCAGCGCCGGCAGGAACCGGCCCCAGAAGACCGACGA
>NZ_JAQIVI010000047.1 GCF_028618695.1 Natrinema soli
GATCGCGGCGACGACGACGGCCGCCGAGGACCCCAGTCCGGCACCCAGCGGGATGTCGCTCTCGATCGTCACGTCGAAGCCGGCGTCGTCCTCGCCGGTGACCTCGCGGACCTGTTCGATCGCGCCGTCGACGTACCCCATCGCCGCGCTGACGAGCGATTCCGAGACGTCGATGTCGGGTCCGTCCTCCGTCGTCCCGTCGTACTCGACCGTGAACCCGTCCAGACTGAGATCGTCCGCCCGAACGCGGAGCTTGCCGTCGTCGCGTCGTTGCACGCCGACCCGCGCCCGCCGCTCGATCGCACACGGGACGGCGGGCTCGCCGTAAACGACCGCGTGCTCCCCGAACAGGTACACCTTCCCGGGAGCGCTCGAGAGTGTCATGCTCGGCCGTTGGTCCGAGGACAAGTAATACCTGTCTGTGTCGTCGCTGTCGTCCGCGGTGATACGGTCTGCTGTAACGATGTACCGGTGCGACCGCAGGTCGGATCACGGTCGCGCCGGAAATGACTTACAGCAGGCCGTATGAGCCGTTGACCGTTCGATCGGAGTCGGACTTATGCTCCTGCAGTCGAACGTCGGTCGTATGTCGCTCGTTCTCCCGAGTGAACTCGTCGTCGAACGGTTCCTGCCGACCGTGCGGGCGATGTTGGCCACCCGACTCGCCGACCGCGGGATGACACAACAGGAGATCGCCGCCGAACTCGGCGTGACCCAGGCCGCGGTCAGCAAGTACGTCAGCGGTACCGGCGGCGGTGACGATCGGTTTCGCGACGACCCCGAAACCGTCGCCACCGTCGATCACATCGCGGACGGACTGGCCGGCGGCGAGCTGGACGCCTACGACGCGCTCGCCGAACTCCTCTCGCTGGTCCGGAGCCTCGAGGACCGCGGCCCAATCTGCGAACTCCACGAAGATGTGATGCCGGAGCTGCGGGGCCTCGGCTGTGACCTCTGCGTTCGCGGGCTCGATCCCGACGTCCGTGCCGAACGGGACGTTCTCGCGAACGTCCGCACCGCCGCGCGGACGCTCGCCTCGATCCCCGGTATGGCCGACTCCGTCCCGAACGTCGGAACGAACGTCGGCATGTGCTTGCCCGAACCGCGCGACGAGACCGATGTCGCCGCGGTCCCCGGCCGGATTTACGCGATGGGCGGCCGGATCGAAATTCCGGCGAACCCCGAGTTCGGCGCCTCGAAACACGTCGCGACGGCGATACTCGCCGCCAACGACGCCGATCCGTCCGTTCGCGGCGCGATCAACGTCGCCACCGACGACGACGTGCTCGAGGCCGCGGCTGCGACGGGGATCGACCCGCTCGAGTTCGACGCCGACTACGAGGACCGCGGCGAGCACCTCCGAAATCGGTTCGAGGACCGCGGCGAGGTTCCCCGCGTCGCATACCACCGGGGCGCGTTCGGAATCGAACCCGCGACCTACGTCTTCGGTGCGACGGCTACCGACGCCGCCGAACTGATCGAGACGGTACTCGACGTGGCGTCTTCGTCGTGAGAACGTCGACCCGTTTGCGGGAGATCAGGAGCGGTTCGCGCCGATCGTGACCGTGACGGCGTCGAGGACGGTCGCGTTCTTCTCGCATTCGATCCTGATCTGATACGTTGTGGCGGGCTCGTCCGGAAGCGGCGGGCCGACGGAAAATCCGGTGTGGTACCTGTTCGGCTCGAGGCTGTAGGTGCCGTCCCATTCGAACGAGTCGTTCCGGCGCTCGTACACGACGAGAGAGTAGGTCTCGTTAGCGGTCGCGTCGATGGAGTAGTCCACGTCGAAGCGAGCGCCGTTTTGCTGGCTGATGGTATCGACGGAGACGTTGTCGATCACGTCACCGGTCGACGGATCGCTGATCGTCGAGCTGTACTCCCGGCTCGTCGTATCGGTACAGCCGGCAATGAGAAGCACGCCGACGACCATCACGGTCGCGACGACGGCCCGCCAGTCCCGGTCGGAGGGTGCCGAGGACATTATCAGTTCTTTTGACTAGTTGTGTATAAGTCTTATCATATAATTGACTTCTTTGCCCCGGTCCGAACGCCGATCGGGAGTGCTCGTCGAGTTGCCCAGAAGACGTCTCACCGATCACACGCCGTTCGAGCGCAGTGACAGTCTGTCGCCACGCCCCTGGAGATCACGCTCGAGCGAGAGTCGGCGAGAAAACGAACAGCGTCGATATCTACAGCGTTAGACCGTGCTTTCGAAGTCCTCGAGCGAGTACGACGGCTCGGCACCGCGTCGATCGAGGACCTCGTTGGCGAGGAGCCAGTAGACGACCGAGAGGGCCTTGCGACCCTTGTTGTTCGTCGGGACGACGAGGTCGACGTTACTGACCTGGTTGTTCGAGTCACACATCGCGATGACCGGGATGCCGACCGTGATGGCCTCCTTGACGGCCTGGGCGTCACCGATCGGGTCGGTGACGACCAGCACGTCCGGCTCGATGTAGCCGTCGTACTTCGGGTTCGTCAGAGTGCCCGGGATGAAGCGGCCGGTGCGGGCGCGAGCGCCCACGGCATCGGCGAACTTCTCCGCCGGGAACCGACCGTACTGACGGCTCGAAGTGACCAGGATCTGCTCCGGGTCGTAGTTCGCGAGGAAGTCCGCGGCCGTGCGGATGCGGCCGTCGGTCTTCGAGACGTCGAGCACGTAGAGACCGTCGGTTCGAACGCGGTGGATGAACCGACCCATGTCCTCGGTCTTCTGTTGGGTCCCGATGTGGACGCCAGCGCCGAGGTAGTCCTCGACGGGGATCAACAGGTCCGCCTCCTCGTCGGACATGACGTCGTCGTCGAGGGTCGGACCGGCGTCTTCTTCCTCGGCGTCGTCGGCTGGTTCTGCGTCGGCCGCGGGGGCTCCCTCGGCGTCGGCGGGCTGTTCGTCTACTGGCTCGACATCCTCCTCGGCGGCGGGGCCAGCCCCTTCGGCTGGCTCCTCGTCGATTTCCTCCTCGGCGGCGTCGAGCCCTTCCTGGGTTGCGTCGTTTTCTGTCATGTCGCGTCGTCTGCGATTCGAATGAGCTCGTTGAGCTTTGCGGTTCGCTCGCCGCCGACGGTCCCCGTCTTGATGAAGGGAGCGTCGGTCGCGACGGCGAGGTGTGCGATCGTCGCGTCTTCGGTCTCGCCCGACCGATGGGAGACGACCGAGTCGTAGCCGTTCTCCGTCGCGAGTTCGATCGCGTCGAACGCGTCCGACAGCGTCCCGATCTGATTCGGCTTGATCAGGATGCTGTTGGCCGCGCCGCGGTCGATCCCCTCGATGAGACGGTCGGTGTTGGTGACGAATAGGTCGTCACCACAGATCAGCGTCTGGTCGCCAACCTCGTCCGTGAGGTCGGCGAAGGCGTCGTAATCGTCCTCGTCGAGGGGATCCTCGACGTAGACGAGGTCGTACTCCTCGACGAGTTCGGCGATGTACGCGATCTGCTCGTCCGTGTCGCGACTCCGGTCGCTGTACTCGTACGTTTCCGACTCGGAATCGTACAGTTCAGCGCCTGCGACGTCCAGCCCGAAGCCGATATTGAAGCCGACCTCGTCCTGAACCAGCGAGACCGCCTCGGCGACGATTTCGAAGGCCTCGCCGTCGTCGATCGACGGTGCCCACGCGCCCTCGTCGCCCTTGCCGCAGGGAACGCCGCGTTCCTCGAGCAGATCGGCGACGGCGGCGTGGACGGCCGCGTTAGCGAAGGCCGCATCTTCGACGCTCGGCGCGCCGACGGGTGCGGCCAGGAACTCCTGAATGTCGGTCGCGTCGGCGGCGTGTTCGCCGCCGCCGACGACGTTACCGAGCGGAATCGGGAAGTTCTCACCGCGGAACGTTCCACCGAGGTGCTGAAAGAGCGGCGCACCGAGCACGTCGGCACCGGCTTTCGCAGCGGCCATCGAGATTGCGACCGCGCTGTTTGCGCCGATCTCGGAAAAGTCGTCCGTGGCGTCAGCAGCGTGGAGCGCGGCGTCGACGTCGCGCTGGTTGCCCGCGTAGATCTCGCCGACGAGCCGGGGAACGGCGTGTTCCCGGGCCGCG
>NZ_JAQIVI010000470.1 GCF_028618695.1 Natrinema soli
CGCCGAGAGCGACGACGGTGGCGAATCGTGGCGGCGACCGCAGGCGGGCCTCGAGCATCGATATTGCTGGTCTGTCGTCCCTGATCCCGGCGATTCCGACCGCGTCATGGTCTCGAGCGCCAGCGGCGCGTCGACGGCCCACACTGCGAGCAGGGCGGACTCGCACGTCTATCGCCGGGATGGCGGCGATTCGTCGTGGGAACGGCTCGAGGGGCGCGGCCTGCCGACCGGCGAGGGCGTCGTCCGAACGGTGTTCGCGACCACCGGGAAACCGGGCGTCGTCTTCGCGGTGAACAATCGCGGGCTCTTCCTGACGCGGGACTTCGGCGACTCGTGGGATCGAGTGGGGATCGACTGGCCCACCGGACTCAAGGATCAGACGCCGCGCGGATTGGTCGCGCTGCCGTGAGTCGTCACTGGTCGTCGCCTCGCTCGCCTGCGGGCGTTTCTCTGATCGCGCGACGAAACAGCGTGAATCGAGACAACGGTGACGGCGGTGCGTACGGCCGTGCCGAGCCGTGGACCGCGCTCGAGGAGCCGCGTCGCGGGGCCGAAACGGATCCCGAGCGCGAGGGGTTCCCTCGAGCGGCGACGGTGCAAACGGATCCGGTCACCGGGTGCGGGTGGGTCGCTTCGAAATCCTTTTAGGCGCTACACGGGGATAGTAGGGTAACTGAGTGATATCATGGACGTCGACATCATCTCCGAAACGGAAAACCCCATGTTGCATCGAACTGACGTGACTTTCGAACTCTCCCACGAAGACGCGACTCCCGAGCGACTGCAGGTTCGGGACAGCCTCGCGGCGAAACTGAACAAGGACGCCGGCGAGGTCGTCATCCGCAAACTCGACACCAAGTTCGGGATGCGCAAGACCGTCGGACAGGCGAAAGTCTACGAGACGGCCGACTACGCCCGCGACGTCGAGCAAGACCACATGCTCGAGCGCAACAAGATCGGCGCGGACGACGCGGAAGCCGACGCTGACGCAGAAGCCGAACCGGAGGAAGCATAGATGGCACACTACGACCTCTACGGCGACGACGGGACCACCGAGGGCGAACTATGCCCCCGTTGCGGTGACGTCTTCCTCGCCAACCACGGCGACCGGAAGCACTGCGGGAAGTGCAGTTACACCGAGTGGGAATAATCTCCGACCGATGGGCGACGTGCCGAATACGGATGTGGCACGTCGAACGCCGGTAACAGCCGCTTTTCAGCCGTGACTGACACCGTCCGTATCCTCGGGATCGAAGGCACCGCCTGGGCCGCCAGCGCAGCGGTCTTCGACGCCGAGACCGACGACGTATTCATCGAGACCGACGCCTATCAGCCCGAGAGCGGCGGCATTCACCCTCGAGAGGCGTCCGAACACATGCACGACGCGATTCCGCGCGTCGTCGAACGCGCGCTCGAGCACGCTCGCGAGACTTACGATGGCCCGGGGACCGACGTCGACGAGCGCGGCTCGTCGGGCGAACAGGCAGCACCTGTTGACGCCGTCGCCTTCTCCCGCGGCCCCGGCCTCGGCCCCTGCCTTCGCGTCGTCGGGACGGCCGCTCGAGCGCTGAGTCAGGCGCTCGAGGTACCGCTCATCGGCGTGAACCACATGGTCGCCCACCTCGAGATCGGCCGGCACAGCTCCGGCTTCGACTCGCCGGTGTGTCTCAACGCGAGCGGGGCGAACGCGCACCTGCTGGCCTACCGGAACGGGCGCTATCGCGTCCTCGGCGAGACGATGGACACCGGTGTCGGCAACGCGATCGACAAGTTCACGCGCCACGTCGGCTGGTCCCATCCGGGCGGGCCGAAAGTCGAGGAGGCCGCGAAGGAGGGCGAGTACGTCGATCTCCCCTACGTCGTCAAGGGAATGGATTTCTCGTTTTCGGGAATCATGAGCGCCGCCAAGCAGGCCGCCGACGCGGGCACGCCGGTCGAAGACGTCTGCTACTCCCTTCAGGAGAACGTCTTCGGCATGCTGACCGAAGTCTCGGAGCGCGCCCTGTCGCTGACCGGCAGCGACGAACTCGTCCTCGGCGGCGGCGTCGGCCAGAACGCCCGCCTGCGCGAAATGCTCGCGGAAATGTGCGCCCAGCGGGGTGCCGAGTTCCACGCGCCCGAGCCCCGCTTCCTGCGGGACAACGCGGGGATGATCGCGGTCCTCGGCGCGAAGATGTATGAGGCCGGCGACACCCTCGCGCTCGAGGACTCGCGCGTCGACCCCGACTTTCGGCCGGATCAGGTGGATGTTACGTGGCGCGCGAGGACCGAGCGAAGCGAGGGCCTCGGAACTGCGAGCGGTGACGGGAGGAACCGCGAGCGATCTGACGAGCCCGAACTCGCGGCGGAACGCGGTGCGGGCGCGGCGGCCGAGACTCACGTTCGCGGTGCCGAAGCCGTCGTGGACATAGAACCCGAAGTCGGCCGCGTCACGAAACGCCGCGAGGAGAAGACCTACCGCCACCCCGAACTCGACGACCGACTCCGCCGCGAGCGGACGACCCTCGAGGCCCGGCTGACAAG
>NZ_JAQIVI010000471.1 GCF_028618695.1 Natrinema soli
AACCGGCCAGCGCAGCTTTCGCCCGGCCTGCTGGCGCGCGTTCGCGCCGGCCTCCTCGATCGCGCGGAGGAGGGCGACGTCCTCCTCGAGCTGTTCGTCCTGCCGGTACTCGTCGACCGCGGGCCAGTCCTCCATGTGGACCGTGGGGTGACCGTCGTCGCCGGTGAGCGTCCCGTAAATCTCCTCGCTGATGAAGGGAGCGTAGGGCGCGAGCAGGGCGACGCTCTCCCGGAGCACCCGATAGATCGTCGCGTACGCGGCCGTCTTCGAGGCGCTGTCCGCTTCGTCCCACATGCGCTCGCGGACCGCCTGCACGTAGAATCGCGAGACGTCTTCAACGACGAACTCGAGGAGCGCGTCGACCGCCCTGTCCTGACGGAACTCCTCGAGGTGGTCGGTCATCTCGGCCTTCGTGGACTGCAGCCGGGCGAGCACCCACTCATCGATCAGCTCGAGGTCCGAATCCACGTCCTCAAGCGCGGTTGCTTGCGGATCAAACTCGTCCAGCCGCATGTACGGCAGCGGGAACCGGAAGACGTTCCACAGCGTCCGGAGGTGGTTCTCCATCGTCTGCATCCCGTCCCAGTCGAAGCGCATGTCCTCGCCCTGCGGGTTGTTCGACAGCAGGAACAGCCGCATGGTATCCCGGCCGTGGCGGTCGATCGCCTCGTGGGGGTCGATCAGGATGTCCTTGGACTTGCTCATCGCGCGACCGTCGGGCATGAGCGCGTGGCCGTGCATCAGCACCTGCTCGTAGGGGCTCTCGCCGAGCGCGGCGGTGCCCATCCCCAGCTGGGACCAGAACCAGCCTCGAGTCTGGTCGTGGGCCTCGAGGATGAGGTCGGCGGGCCAGAGCTCGTCGAATTTGCTGTCGTCCGAGGGGTAGTTCAGCGTGCCCCACGACGCGACGGAGGAGTCGAGCCAGACGTCGAACACGTCAGGGACGCGCGTATAGGTAGTGTCCCCATCGGTGATCGTCAGGTCGTCGACCGTGTCCTTGTGGAGGTCGACCGCCTCGGGATCGACGTCCTGATCGACGCGCTCGGCGAGTTCCTCGCGCGTGGAGACGACGATCATGTCTTCGTCGTCGTCCCGGTCTTCCGGGGTCCAGATCGGGAGTGGAATTCCCCAGTAGCGCTGCCGCGAGACGTTCCAGTCCGGTGCCTCCTCGACGAAGTCGCGGAACCGGTTGTCGCGGGCCCACTCGGGGTGCCACTCGCTGTCCTCGATATTCTCGAGGAGGTCCTCTTTGATGTCGGTGATCGTGATGAACCACTGGTCGGTGACGATCTGAAGGATCCCCGTGTCACACCGCCAGCAGTGGCCGTAACTGTGCCGAACGGTGCCGGAGGCGAGCAGCGCGCCCTCGTCCTCGAGGTCAGCCGTAATCTCGTCGTCCGCGTCCTTGACGAACTGACCCTCGTATTTGCCCGCTTCCGCGGTGTAGGCGCCGTCGCCGCCGACCGGACAGAAGATCGGAAAGCCGAGTTCGCGGCCGCGCTCGAAGTCCACCTCACCGTGGCCGGGCGCGGAGTGAACCAGCCCGGTGCCGTCGCCGTCGGTGTCGACGTAGTCGGCCGCGTAGACCTCGAGCGCACCCTCGTGGTCCGGGTGATCGGGCACCTCGTCGGACAGGGGGTGCTCGTAGGACCAGCCGAGCAGCTCCTCGCCGGAGCGCTCCTCGACGACCTCGTAGTCCTCGTAGCGGCCCTCGCGCAGGACTTCCTCGTGTTTCGCTTCGGCGAGATAGAGCAGTTCTTCCTCGCCGTCTCGCTCCGCGCGAACGCCGACGTAGTCGCCGTCCTCGTCGACCGCGACGAAGGTGTTCGCCGGGACCGTCCACGGAGTCGTCGTCCAGATGACGAGCGACCCCTCTCGCTCGGCGAGGTCGAACTTCACGTAGATCGAGGGGTCCTCGACGTCCTCGTACTCGACCTCGTTGTTCGCGATGGCGGTCTCACAGCGCGGACACTGCGAGATGGAGCGGTGCCCCTTCTCGACGAGGCCGCGATCGGCGGCGTTCGAGAAGCCCCACCAGGCCGCCTCCATGTACTCCGGCTCGACCGTTCGGTAGGGATCGTCCCAGTCCATCCAGACGCCGAAGTCCTGAAAGTCAGACTGGAGCCCCTCGAGCTGTTCGTCGGCGTAGTCCTTGCACTCCTGGATGAAGTTCTCCTCGCCGAACTCCTCGATGTCCTTCTTGTTCTCGAAGCCCAGTCGCTCCTCGACGCGGGTCTCGATGGGGAGCCCGTGCATGTCGTAGCCCGGCCGATCGGTGACGTCGTACCCCTGCATTCGCAGGAAGCGGATGTAGACGTCTTTCAGCGACTTGTTCCACGTGGTTCCCATGTGCGCCGATCCCGACGTGTACGGCGGGCCGTCGACGAAGAAGTAGGACTCGCCGTCCGATCGATGCTCGACCGTCCGCTCGTAGGCGTCGACGTCGTCCCAGTACTCGAAGACCCGCTGCTCGAGTTCGTGTGGGTCGTACTGGTCGTCGACCTCGCCGAACCTGCTCATACCCGACCTAATCGCTTCCGACAGTAAAGAGGAATCGATATTGCAGGTCGCTCGCGTCACCGGCACCTCGAGAAACCGAACGCTGTCAGTGGCTGCTCAGATGTACTGTGAGAGGACCTTCTGATAACCCAGACCGTACACACCCGCATAAAGCATGACGCCGCCGAGGAGGGCCATCCACATCGCGATCATCGCTTCGCCGCCTCCGAGGTGCTGGAGGCTCGCCTGTTCGACGAGAATGCCACCAACTGTCAACACACCGGCGACGACGGTGTAGACGACTAGTAAGAGTGATTCAACGAGTAGTTCCGGATCGAGCGTTGGCATTACCACTCTTCTACCCATCCACTCAAGGTAAATCTGTTCCCTCGCGCGCGACGCGACCCGGTCGACGTTGGGATGGCGCGGACCGACTCCCATATATCGTCTCGGACGTATCTCAGTATGTGCCCGCGACCGACCCCGATACCGACGCCGGACCGGACGCCGAACCCGATTCGGCGACCGCAGAATCTCCGGTCTATCCGAACGATCGTAACGTCCTCGAGTCCGACTGCACCCGCTGTCCGGCACTCGTCGAGTCGCGCGAGTGCATCTCGTGGGGAACCGGAAATCTCGACGCCGACATCGTGGTCGTCGGCGAAGCGCCGGGATACGGCAACCCCGACGCCGACCGCTGGCGGGGCGGCAACTGGACCGGCAAGGCCTACACCTCGAGACACTCCGGTCGGCGCATCCGTCAGATGGTCGACGAGATCGGCGACGGCGACGATGCCTACTTCACGAACGCGGTGAAGTGTTTTCCCGCCGAACCCGACGATCCGACGAGCAATCGCGAACCCACCCCCGAGGAGCGCGCGAACTGTCGGACTCATCTCCTGACCGAGCTCGAGGAGGTCGATCCGACGGTCGTCCTCGCGACGGGGAAGCACGCGACGAAGACCGTGTTAGCGGCCGAAGAGCAGACGCTCGAGGGATTCATCGACAGCGTGCTCGAGCCGGTGCGCTGTGAGCGACTCGACGTGTGGCTCCTGCCGATCCTGCATCCCTCCTATCAGGACGTCTGGATCGGCCGGCTGGGCTACGAGCCCGAAGAGTACCTCGAGGCGATCGGCGAGACGCTCGACGAACTGTGCGGGTCGTCCGACAGCGATAGCGGGCAGCGGTAGTGCGAAAACGGACCGTTGGACCGCGGACTCGAGTCGAACGACCGGTTTCATCGGCTGGCGTCCGATCGAAACTGGCAATCGGTTCGGACAGTCGGGTAACCTTCATACGACGAGACGACACACACTCGCACATGAGTACGATCTTCAGCCAGATCGTGGAGGGAGAAATTCCTGCGCGAGTCGTGTACGAAGACGAGACGACGATGGCCTTCCTCGACGCCAACCCGCTGGCCCCGGGTCACACGCTGGTGATCCCCAAAGACGAGTACGAGCGATTGAACGACGTCCCCGAGGACGTCGCCGCTGACCTCTACGCGACGATCCATCGCATGGTTCCCGCCGTCGAGGAGAGCGTCGACGCCGACGCGACCACCGTCGCGTTCAACAACGGTGAGGAAGCCGGACAGGAGGTTCCCCACGTCCACTGCCACATCGTCCCCCGCTTCGAGGGCGACGGCGGCGGCCCCATTCACGCCATGTTCGGCGGCCCGGCCGACCTCGAGGACGACGAACTCGACGACATCGCCGACGAGATCGAGTCTCGAGCCTGAATCGATCGGGGCGGTCTCGACGGTGCCGTGACGTTTTTACTCTCCGCGCGGTGAGCCTCGCGTATGACCATCGCCGGCATCGTCGCCCAGTTGCGCGCTCACCCCGTCGCCACGGTCCTCGAGCTCGGCAGCGTCCTCGTCTGTTGTCTGCTGTTCGCGGGAACGTTCGTCCTCCTCTCGAGTGGCGTGCCGACTGGCAGGGGCGATCCGTGGCTGGCGCTGATCGGTGTCGGTGTCGCGTTCGTCCTCTTCTGGACGGTCCTCGTCCCGCTCTATGAGCGAACGTTGTAGAGGGCTCGTAGCAGCAGTCGCGACTGTGGCTTCGGTCTCCAGAGAGGCGAGAGTCTGGTTAGAATAAGCGTCCTGCTATCGTGGCAACACGGAGGAGC
This sequence comes from Natrinema soli, assembly GCF_028618695.1. Next base: position 4,630 of record NZ_JAQIVI010000471.1, read on the forward strand.
CACGCCCTCCCCAGCCGATTCACTCGGTCACTGCGTTCCCTCGTTCATCCCTCGCACGGCATCGAGCCGCGGTTCACCATTGGTTCACCGCGGCACAGCGCGCGCCACCGCACATCGAGTGGTTAGTCGAGAGCGAGACAGGTCTTTCGTTAGAACAGCGTTCCCAACAACAAATCGCCGTAGACCAGTGCGATCACCAACCCGGCGAACACCGGGACGAGAAACGGCGTTCCCGGCGAGATCCAGACCGTCTCTTCGGTCGCGAGCACCTCGAGCCCCTCACGTAGCGTCTCCGGCGTCGTTCCATAGGCCGAGCCGTCGATATCGTCCAGAAACGCGTCGGCACCCCACGGGTCGTCGTACTCGGGCGCTTCCGAGTCCGCCACGGGTTCAGGGACCGCGTCGTCGGCGTCCGCCTCGAGTGTCCCACCGTCACTGCGGGGCTGTACGGTCGCAGTCACAGCCCCGTCGGTCGGCGGATTCGTCTCGGCCGGCAGCGTCGACGGATCGCGATACCGGTCAGGGTCATCGCGCAGGTCGGCCAGTGAGAGCCCCCGCCAGCGGAGGTACATCCGGAGCGCGTCGAGGTCGAGGCCGCCTCGAGAGAGTCCCGCCGGCGTCTCGAGCAGGCGGCCGTGAGTCTCCGGAATCCGATCCCAGGAGACGGGCCAGCCGACGAACATGACCGGTGCGATCCGACCCGCGGCGGCGTTGCGGATCGCGAGGGCGAGCGGCAGTGCGATCCCCACCAGAACGGCGTTCGTCAGGATCGTAAACGAGAACGTGCCGATGGCAGTCGTCTCGGCGAGCGGGAACGTCACCGGCCCCAGCGCGTACTCGGGAAAGGTCGGAAAGAGGACGGCCAACACGAGCAGGGCCTTCGCGTCGGCACCGCCGAAGCCGCCGAACCACCAGAACAGGTAGGCGATCGGGACGACCAGTCCCAGACTGATCGCCGTCGGAATCAGGAACTCGTAGGTCCACGCCTCCCCGCCGGCGCTCCAGGCGAGCCAGCCCTCCCAGCCCAGCAACGCGGCCCCGAGCAGGGAGAGGGGGATCCAGACGGTACTCGAGACGCGTCTGGTCTCGATGTCGCGGTAGGCGGTCCAGGCGAAGACGGGAACGGCGAGGAGTCGGAGGAGATCCGGAGCCGTCCCGATGGCACCAGCGAACGTCACGACCATCCATCCGAAGCGCGGTGCCGTTACGTTTTCGGCCCGTCCGGAATCCGTCATCGCGACTCGATCCGCGCTCGAGCGCATCGAACCGGAGCTGACGGTAGTCGCGGTCGTGTTCGAAACGGCACTTCTGCGGGGGATAATCCGATGAAAAGTGAACGTCTATCCGTTTGCACTGATAAGCACCGCGCATGAGGGAAGGCGCGGCGTTTTCGACCCTGTACGTCGGCGTGCTGCTCGCGGTTCCGGGGCTACTCGCCTGGATAACGGGGCAGGCGTTTATCTTTCCGAGTTTAGGGCCCTCCGCCTTTCTGTTAGCGACGGTTCGAGAGAGCGAGGTCACCGCGCCTCGGCGGGTGATCGGCGGGCACGGTATCGGCGTCGTGGCCGGACTGATCGCGTATCACGCTATCGCGCCCGATCTCGGCGTGAGCGTCACCACGGCTGCGCCGGTGCTCGCGACCGCACAGCTTCGATTCGTCGCCAGCGGCGTGGTCGCCGTCGTGCTCACCTCGGGGGGAATGCTCGCGACCGAGACGGTCCATCCGCCCGCCTGTGCGACGACGCTGATCGTCTCGCTCGGACTCCTCTCGTCGATCGTCGACGGCGTGCTCATCATGCTCGCCGTCGTCGTCCTCGTCGCCGCGCACAAGCTCGTGATGCACGGGCGGTCGTTCGATGACTACGTTCCGCTCGGGCAGTGACGGAGGCGGTCCCCGTCGAATTCCAGTGGCGACCGAACGGGTCACACCGAGACTCTAGGGCGCGTCGCTGAACTCGTCGAACAATGCTGCGACTCGCCGCTCGATCTCGTCGCGGATCTCTTGCACCCGCTCGAGGTCGCGACCGTCGGGATCGTCGAGCGCCCAGTCGCGGACCGCCACGTCCGTGCCGACGTCGCCGACCTCGAGCGTCGAACAGCCCATCGTCGCGACGTAGTCACACGACCGAAGTTCGTCGATCGTGATCTCGCGGGGCGTTCGGTCGGCGAGGTCGAAGCCGGCGTCGGCCATCACTTCGATCACTTCCTCGTGGACCTCGTCGGCGGGATGGGTGCCGCCGGTCAGGATTTCGACGCGTTCCTCGAGGCCGCGTCGGGCGCGTTCGCGCTCGGCGAACGCGGTCGACATCTGGGAGCGGCCGGCGTTCTGGACGCACATGAAGGCGATACGAATCGGCTCGTCCGACGTGGAGTTGGGTGTCATGATCGTGGTCGATGTGGGCGGTAGTTGTCAGTGAGTGTCGGCTATCAGTGGATATCAATCGTCGGTGTGCGAGTCGGGTATCGTCATCTCGAGGCCGCCGCTGTCGGATCCGCCCCAGTTCAACCGTCGCTGGAAGTACAGCGCGACGTTGACCAGCGCGAGTAACACTGGAACTTCGATAAGCGGGCCGACGACGGTCGCGAAGGCGACCCCGGAGCCGACGCCGAACACCGCCACGGCGACGGCGATGGCCAGTTCGAAGTTGTTCGAGGCCGCCGTGAAGCCGATCGCGGTCGTGGTCGAGTAGTCGGCACCGATCCCGCGACCCATGCCGAAGCTCACGAAGAACATGACGACGAAGTAAATCGTCAGCGGGACGGCGATCAGGAGGACGTCGCCCGGTGCGGCGACGATAGTCTCGCCCTGCGTGGCGAACATCACGACGATGGTAAACAGGAGCGCGACGAGCGTCAGCGGATCGATCCTCGGCACGAACGACTCGTCGTACCACTCCTCGCCTCTGGTCCGGGTTCCGACGTACCGCGTGAGAAAGCCGCCGGCGAAGGGAATCCCGAGGAAGATCACGATAGCTTCGAACACCTGCACGGGCGAGACGTCGAAGGTCGTGATCCCGGCGACGAGCGTCTCCATGCCCAGCAGCGGGGGCAAGAAGAGCCCGAAGAACCAGACGTAGACGCCGTAGGTGACGATCTGGAAGAGGCTGTTGAACGCGACCAGTCCGGTCACGTACTCGGTCGACCCCTCCGCGAGTTCGTTCCAGACGAGCACCATCGCGATACACCGGGCCATCCCGATGAAGACGAGTCCGAGGAAGTACTCGGGGCGGGCCGGCAGGCCGGGTACGAGCCCGCTGAAGAAGACGACCGCCAGCCCGAACATCAGGGTCGGGCCGATGAGCCAGTTCTGGACGAGGCTCAGGCCGAGCACCCGCCAGTTTCGGAAGACCGTCGGGAGCCGCGAGTAGTTCGCCTTCGCCAGCGGCGGGTACATCATCGCTACGAGCCCGATCTCTACGAGGTGGAGATCCTGGATCGGTTCGGTCACCGACGGCGCGGCGTAACCGAGTCCGACGCCGACGGCCATCGCCGCGAAGATCCACACGGTCAGATACTTGTCCAGGAAATCCATCGACCGCGGATCGCCGCAGCTCTCACAGCCGCAGTCCGGTCCGTGCTCGCGGACCGTATTACTCATAGTCCACGCTGCCCTCGAGGACGGTCACGAGAGCCACCGCCCGATTCGTCGCTCGATACTTCTTCCAGCGCCCCTCCTTCCGGCCGTCGACGAGCCCCGCATCGACGAGCTGCGAGAGAGCGTGGCTAAGCCCGCTCTCGGTCACGTCGACGACCGCGTGTAACTCGCAGACGCACAGCTCCGTATCGGCCGCGACGAGAACTCGAACCAGCGTGTACCGCGTCTCGTTCGCCAGCGCCGAGAGCACGTCCAGTTCGGCGTCGACCCGCTCCGAGCCGATCGCCGCTTCGAGCGTCTCGAGTTCGTCGAGTCGCCGATCGACGTCCTCGTCGCGGCAGGCCTCGAGTTCGTCCTCGAGATATCGTTGTAATCGATCCGTCGCTTGTGACATCAGCAGATAGTTGTGAATCAGTTCAAGTAATAGTTCCGGTTAGGATTTGTATGGACGATATAGAGCATTACATGCAGTTTTATGGTTATTTCCATAATACGGTTGAGCAGGCATTCAATCTACTGGGAGGGCGATCCACCGAATTCAGCACGGTCACCAAACAGTACCCGAACCGAAACGGAGGGACCAAAGCGCCCCATCGCTCGAGGAGTACAGAGAACGAGCGAACGGCGGGCCGCCGTCGTTCGGATCGGATGACAGAACGGCGGATCTGGAGCGATAGTAGCCACTGACAGTCACTGTACACCAGACCGCACAATCCCCTCGCGATCGGTATAAACCGTTTTAATGGGGCCATAGACGGGCAATACGGCTCGGAAAGCGAATGAAAATAGCCCCGAAGACGGGGAACGGTCGAACGCCGACCGCCGGCTGTGGTCTAAATGACGCGGTTCTGCAGGTAGTCGAGGTGCTTGGCGTTGTAGACGATCTTGACCTCGTCGGTCTCGGCGGATCCGATACAGGTCAGGCGGACGTCCTTCTCCTCGACCTCCTCGTCGGAGAGGATCTGCTGCATGTCCATGTCGATCTCGCCTTCGAAGACGATCGCCGCGCAGTTCGCACAGGCACCGGCTCGGCACGAGAACGGCCAGTCGTAGCCCTGCGCTTCGGCCGCCTCGAGGATGTATTCGCCCTCGGCGACGTCGAGCGTGCCGTAATCCTCCTCGTCGAGGCCGGCATCGGCGGCCTCGCCGAAGAGGTCGTCGTCGTCCATGTCCCAGCCCTGATCGTCCAGTACTTCGTAATTGAGGTATTCTACCGTGGGCATCACTCTGCGGTTCGAGGGCCGCATTGGTATAGCTTGCTGTTCAGTCCTAAATTGTCTTTGAGTCAGAATTGACCAATTCGAAGGAAAGAATGCGGTGATTCTATACAAGATCAGTGATCGAACGGGAGACAAAAAAGAAATGTCCGAACGTATTTCCACGACCGGTGCGTTTGTTGCCGGATTAGAAACCGACGTCACTCGTCCTGACACCGGTCCATGGACCCGCGAGGAGTCGCTCGAGGCCACCGCTACCCAGTCGTGGCAGTCTACCGGCTCACGCTCCGTCGCGATTCGGCGATAGTATCCGGATAGCAGGCCAGTCCGACGATCACCATCACGAGTCGAAACGGAAAGACGAATGGCACGGCGCGACGGGGTCGGGTTACCGGTCCGTCAGCGATCGACCACTGGGATCCGAGCGCTCAAAAGCCAAATATCGGGACGAACCGGAACGTGAGATAGGCGCCGATCGTCGAGATCGCTGGGACGACGTTCTGCATGAGAATCACGCGGGCGGTCGTCGAGGGGTCGAACAGATCCGACGCCTGCGGGATGTCCTCGGGTTCCTCCTCGCCGATCTGGGGGGAGCGTTCGCCCTCCTCCTCGGCGGTCAGCGCACCGACCGAGACGCGCGTTTCCTCGCCGGCTCTGACTCCCGACAGGGTCGTCGTTCGGGTGGCTCGTCCCCAGCCCAGCCCGACGATGCTCATCGTCGCGATGACGACGAAGCTCGCGGGAATGCCGATCCACGAGAGGCTGACGACGATCCCCGAACTGATGACGGCGACGACGATCGCCGCGGTCAGCGGCAGGTTCGTGATGTCGCTGCCGAGCGTATCGAGGGTGCGGCGAGCGATCGTAAAGGAGCCGACCGCGACCGCCGCACAGCCGATCAGGATCAGCGGCACCATGCCGACGTCGCCGGTACCGTAGATCGGCGCGATCGCGTTGGCGATGTTGCTCGTTCCCGATGCGAAGCCCATCAAACAGCCGATACCGACGACGACCATCGCACCCGTGATTTCCCGACGAGTGGCGTCAGCCCCGAACCGGAGCCGCGGGGCGAGCCCCGATCGGTCGATCGTGACCATCGGCGGCCCCTCCTGCGTCCCTTCGATGGCGACCCACTCGTTGATCCGGGGGTAGAAGTACCGCCCGACGACGCCGGCGACCCAGAAGCCGGTGATCGGAGCCACGACCCACCAGATGACGATCTCGCCCAGCACCTCGAGGTCGAGTTCACCGGTCGCCATTCCCAGCGCGGCGATCGCTCCGACCGCGGTCATCGACGTCGAGGCGGGGACGCCTGCGTAGTTGCCGACGAACAGCGCGCCGCCGATGAAGAAGAGGACGGCGACGTTCGAGCGCATCGTGAAGATCGACGTGTCGGTAACGAGGTCCTTGCCGAGGGTGTTAACGACCTGTGGACCGATAGTGTAGGCCCCGACGAAGAAGAAAATCGACATCAGTCCGGCTGCCATCACCTTCGTGATCACGTTTGCACCGACGGCCGGCCCGAACGCAGGCCCGGTCGTCGAGCCACCGATGTTGAACCCGACGAAGATGGCGACGAGAATCCCAACGATCAGCAGTACTTCCGGCACGTTTAGTAGTCATGCGATCCGACCCTAAAAACGCGTTTATTCGCGTCAGTGTCGGAGAGCCGCCAGTTAGTACCCGCTCGCTCGAGAGTCCGAACGAGGGTCCGCCCGAATTTCGTCTCAATACCTGACGAATACGCTACTCGAGCCGGCTCGAGGCGAAGCAATCGGAGCGAAAGTGCCGCCGGTAACGGTGGTTCGTCTCGACCGCGATCCCAAAGGACTTCATCGAATCGGACCGTGTCGGACAGTATCATGTCGTCACGCGCGTACTCATTTCAGTCGGACGGCGATCCGAAGGACGGACGACGTTCCTCGCGGTCGGAGAGCACGTCGATCGATGCGTTCGCGACTGTCGGTCGGCTATGAGACCGGCGCGCATCGACGCGATCATCGACCTCGCGTACGGCGGGTTGATTCTGCTCGCGGTCGTCCTCATCGCGACGCTCGATATTCGGGTCGGGCTGACGTTCGGGCTGGGAGTCTTCGCTTCGTACGTACTCCACGTCGTCTGGAAGATGGCCCGGTTCGATCCCGACTGGATGACGTCGACCGTGCAGGAAACCGTCGAGAAATCGGTCGAGGAAACTGTCGGAGAGACCGTCGAGAAGTCGGTCGAGGAAACCGTCGATAAGACTGTCGGCGAGACTGTCGAACAAACCGTCAGTGAGACCGTTGAGGAGACGGTAGACAAGACAGTCGGTGAAACTGTCGAGAAAACGGTGAGCGAGACGGTCGAGGAAACGGTCGATAAGACCGTCGGTGAGACGGTCGAGGAAACCGTCGAAGAGACGGTTGGCGATCAACTCGAGGAGGTACAGGCGAAAGTCGACACCGTCGACGAGCGCGTCGACCGCCGGCCGCGAGAGGACGAAGTCGAGGAGCTGCTCGAAGAATCGGCCGACAGCGATCAGGACGACCGTACTGAGGACTGACCGGTTCCGAGGCTGCCATCGGAACGAGAACGCGAGCGATCAGCGGCGACCGACGATCGAGAGCAGAATAACCGCTGTCGGGGCTCAAACAAACGGGACCACGACGAAGAAGCCGTAGGCGAGGATCGTCGACATCGACGGGCCGATGATCCACATCGAGACGTACTTCATGATGGCCCGCGGGTTGAAGAGATCGCCCGCGTTCAGGACCTCTTCGGGCTCTTCCTCGCCGATCCGCGTGATCGGGGCCTCGGGCTCTGCCTTCAGTGCACCCATCGACATCTCCGCGTCGACCTCCCCGCGAACGGCGTCTCGAGCCGTGACGGGACGGGTCGCTCGTCCCCAGCCGAGGCCGACGATCGTCATCACGGAGGCCATCACGAGGCTGATCGGAATCCCGGCCGCCGAGAGCAGGGTCGTGATCGTCGAGGCGGTTATCATGACGATCAGCGCCGCCAGTAACGGGATATCGCTGAGTTCGCTGCCGACGGACTCCATCGTCCGGCGGGCGATGGTGAAGCCGCCGATCCCGATCGCGACGGTTGCGATGATAATCGCGCTATCGGCCCCGAGCGCGCCGCTGCTGACCAGCGGCGCGACGGCGTTCGGGACGTTGCTCGCACCGGCGCTGAACGCCATGTAACAGCCGATGACGAGAACGACGATCGTCCCGACGAGTTCCTGACTGGTCGTGTTCGGTCCGAGGCCGATCGACGGGACCGAGCCGTTTCGCTCGAGGGTGAGCAACGGCCCCTCGGTCGCAGAGATCTCGAACCGTCGATTGAGTTCCGGGTAGATGTACCGGCCGACGAACGCGCCGATCCAGAGAGCGAGGATCGGCGTGACGATCCACCACGAAATGATCCAGCCGATCGTCTCGAAATTAATTGTCCCCGTCGCCAGCCCCAGTCCGGCGATCGCCCCGACGGTCGTCATCGACGTCGGGACGGGGACGCCGAAGACGTTCGCGATGAGGATTCCGAAGCCGATGAAAAAGAGGACGGCGACGCCCGCACCGAGGGAGATTTCGATCGTGATGATGTCGCCGCTGAGCGTGTCCATCACGTTCCGGCCGACGGTCCAGCCGCCGAGAAAGACGAAGAACGTCATCAACCCGGCCGCCGTGGTCTTCCGAAGGAGTCCCGCCCCCACGGCGGGTCCCCACGCGATTCCGGTCGATGAGCCGCCGATATTGAATCCGACAAAAATCGAGGCGACGATACCCACCAGCAGAACGGTTTCGACCATCCACCGGTAGTACAGGGATGCTCCTGAAAGAAGTACTGAAACCGGCCACAGCGATAGCGGCGCGCTACTGCAATCCGGCGACACCGTCGCGCGGCTATCGGCGCGACCGCCTCGGTCGACGGTTCGGCTGACGGCTCGCGTCACGACAGTCGGCCGGCCCACTCACACTCCCCAGAAGACCGCGATTCCGAGGACGGTCACGAGAGACAACACCAGCTGGAGCGGCGCGCCGATCCGAGCGTAGTCGCCGAACCGGTAGCCGCCGGGGCCGTAGACGAACAGATTCGTCTGGTAGCCGATCGGGCCCAGAAACGCGGTGCTCGCGGCGAAGGTCACCGCGAGCACGAACGCGAACGGGTTCGCACCGATCCCCGTGGCCGCCGCTGCCGCAACGGGAATCAGGAGGACGACGCTGGCGTTGTTGCTGATAACGTTGGTCAGCAGCGCCGTGAGCAGGTAGAACAACCAGAGGACCACGATTTCGGGGAGCGGTCCCGCGGCCTCGACGACCGCGAACGCGAGCAGCGCCGCCCCGCCGCTCTCCTCGAGTGCGATCCCCAGCGGGATCACGCCCGCCAGCAGAAAGATGATATCCCACTCGACGGCGTCGTAGAGTTCGTTGGGCTCGAGCACGCCCGTGACGACCATCGCGACGACGCCCGCGAGCGCGGAGATGAGGATCGGGTAGAGCTCGAGGGCGGCGACGACGACGACGCCGAGCATGATGGCGACGGCGATCGGCACCTTCTCCGTGCGGTAGTCGGGTCGAGGGGGTTCGCGGGCGACGATCACGTCGTCCCCGCGGGCGAGTCGGTCGAGCGCGTCCGGCGGTGCCTGAACGAGCAGCGTGTCGCCGACGGCGAGACGTTTGCCGACGATGCGCTCCCCGACGAGTTCGCCCCGACTCCGCAACCCGAGTACGGCGGCGTCGAACTCCTCGCGGAACCACTCCGGATCGAGGCGCTCGCCCACGAGTTGCGAATCGAGCGAGACGACCAGTTCCGTGAGCACGCCGTCGGCCGCTGCCATGTGGTCCGTGGCTTCGTTCGGACGGCCGACCGGTTCGACACCGTTAGCATCCTCGAGGGCCGTGATCGCGTCGCGGTCGGTCCGGACGACGAGGACGTCGCCCTCCTCGAGAGCGGTCCCCTGTCGCGGTGCGATCGACCGTTCCTCGTCGCGGACGACTTGCACCACGTCGATGTCGGGGCCGAGCATTGCGGTCGCGTCGCGGACCGTCCCGCCCGCGAGCGGGGAGCCCGGGACGACCGCGACGTCGGCGATGTAGTCCCCGACCGCGTACTCCTCGAGATAGTCGGCCCGCGGGAGGACTCGCTCGGGTAAGAGATAGTGACCGACGAAGATCAAGTACAGCGAGCCGACGACGACGACGATTGCGCCCAGTTGCGTGAACTCGAACATCGAGAACCGGTGGAGTTCGGGATACTCGGAACCGAGGCGGGCGCTGATATCGCTCGCGAGGATGTTGGTGGAGGTGCCGATGAGCGTGAGCATGCCGCCCAGCTGCGAGGCGTAGGAGAGGGGAATGAGCAGCTTCGACGGCGACGTGTTCCCCCGGTTCGCGACGTCGGTAACGACCGGCACCAGTAGCGCGACGACCGGCGTGTTGTTCAGAAAGCCGGAGACGGGACTGGTCGCTGCGACGGTCGCGAACACCTGCTTTCGAGTGCTTTCGCCCGCGAACGCGGCCATCCGGCGACCCAGTTCCTGAACGATTCCGGTCCGGCTGATGCCGCCGCTCAGGATCAGCATGGCCAGCACGGTGATCGTCGCCTCGTTCGCAAAGCCCGAGATGCCGGTCTCGGGATCGACGCCGGTCCAAGGCTCGAGCACGACCAACACGACGATCAGCAAGATCGCGGTCACGTCGATCGGCAGGCGTTCGGTGAGAAAGAGGACGAGCGCGAGGACGACGACGCCGAACACGACGAGCATATCGGTCGTCACGTCAGATCGGGGCACAGTCGCTTGTGCGAGGAAATCGCACGCCGACAGCGGCATGAGACGAGCCACACCGACCACACATGTAATAATTCTGTTGGAAATAGGAACAGTGTCGCGGCGATGGTCGTTCGGCGAAACCGTCGCCTTTACTCGCGCCGGCCTCGCTCACTCGAGTATGAACAGCGACGACGCGGGCGGCGAGTTCGAGGATTTCGAGGTGATTCCGGCGGTCGACATTCAGGACGGCGAAGTCGTTCAGCTCGTCCAGGGGGAACGCGGCACGGAGAAGACCTACGGCGATCCCGTCGAGGCGGCCCGGCGGTGGATCAACGCCGGCGCGGGAACGCTGCACCTCGTCGACCTCGACGGCGCGTTCGAGGGCGAGCGGCGGAAT
>NZ_JAQIVI010000472.1 GCF_028618695.1 Natrinema soli
GGGGGCCACCCAGCGGCTGCCGCGACTGGTCGGCGACGAGACCGCGCGCCGGATGATATTCCTCGGCGAACGGCTCGACGCCGACTCCGCCGCGGAGGCGGGTCTGTTCGGCGAGGTCGTCTCCGATGACGACCTCGAACGCGTCGTCGGCGAGCTGGCCGATCGGCTCGCCGCACGACCGGCGTTCGCGATGCGAACTGCCAAACAGGCCATCAATCAGGGGCTCGAGGGCTCCCAGAAGAGCGGGCTCGCGTACGAGAAACGCGCCTTCGCGAGCCTCTTCGGCACGCACGATCAGCGAGAGGGGATGACGGCGTTCGTCGAGGATCGCGATCCGGAGTTCGAGTGACTCGAATCTCTCTAGCGTTCGTCGACTCGCCAGGTTAGCAAGACACCGTCGTCGAGCCGGTCGACATCCCCGAGCTTGAGCGCCGGAAACTCCGCGACGAACTCCTCGACGTCGGCCAGCGTGGGGGCGTCGCGGCCGCCGATGACTGTCGGGCCGACGAACACCCGTAGCTCGTCGAGCAGCCCGGCCTCGAACAGCGAGAAGATGAGTTCGCCGCCGCCCTCGACCATGATCCGCTCGAGGCCCCGCTCCTGTAGCGTCGCGAACGCGCGGAGGAGGTCGACTCGCTCGTCGCCCGCCGTGAG
>NZ_JAQIVI010000473.1 GCF_028618695.1 Natrinema soli
GATCCCGCCGGCGCCGGCGATCCCGGCGACGCCGATCGTACAGAGCGCGACGGTGGCCAGCAGCCCCTCGCCGAGCATCCCGCCGTAGCCGATCAGGCGGGCGTCGGTCTCCTTGTCGAGCTGTTTGGCCGTCGTCCCTGAGGAAACCAGCGAGTGGAAGCCGCTGATCGTCCCGCAGGCGATCGTGATGAACAGTAGCGGGAACACCGGCATGAGCTCGTAGCTCGCGTTGTCGCTGCCGAGGACTCCATACCAGGCGTCGATCTGGAACGTGAGCGGTTCGCTCGTCGAGGTGATGAACGTGCCGACGATGACGGCCAGCAGCGCACCTCCGACGCCCGTGTACAGCAGGAACGACGACAGGTAGTCCCGCGGCTGGAGTAACATCCACACCGGCAGGACGCTGGCGAGCCCCCCGTAGACGAGCATCACCAGCACCCACGCGCCGACGTTCGCGTTGAACCCGAGTTCCGGCACGATGCTAGGTGCGGTCTCACCGAACAGGACGATCGTATCCGGCGCGTTCGGGAACTCCGAGCCGAACAGTGCGACCGGGTACTGAATTCCCACCCACACCGAGGCGAAGATCCCGGCGACGAAGACGACCGTCCCCACCGAGAACGGGAGATTCAACTGGTACAGCCAGAACCCGAAGACGAACGCGAGCCCGACGTAAATCAGGCTCGCGGTGGCTGCCTGCGGGTAGCCGTTGAACACGATCCCGATGACCAGCGCGAAGACGGCCACGACGAGGATCGTCAGCAGGAACGCGAACCACAGCAGCATGTTCTTCCCGCGCTCCCCGACGTACTCCCCGATGATGTAGCCGATCGACTTCCCCTCGTGTCGCAGGCTGCTCGAGAGCGAGACGAAGTCGTGAACCGCACCCAGCAGCGGATTACCGATCGCGACCCACAGCACGGCCGGGACCCACCCCCAGACCAGTGCGGCCGTAATCGGACCGACGATGGGCGCGCCGCCCGCGATACTCGAGTAGTGATGCCCCAGTAGTACCGGCTTCTTTGACGGAACGTACTCCTGCCCGTCCTGATACTTGTGCGCTGGCGTCTCGCGACTGTCGTCGAGGTCGACGAACTGCTGTAGGTACCGTCCGTACCCTACGTACGCGACGGAGAACAGTACGAGCACCAGTGCGACGATCCAGATTACACCTGCCATGTTATCAACACCCTAGCGATGGCTTGCACGGGAGGACCATAAATATAATTCATTGTATTTCGGACTAACGCTGGGCGAATTTTCAATTCTGAATCCTCACTGACGTGAATGTACAATTTAAACGCTGATGCTAATCGAATATAACGGAATCGACACCGTGCTAGACAAAGGCACTCATTTGTGAGCCAGTACGGCCGCGGAGCGGTTCGTCGTCCGCTCGCGCACCTCACAGTGTCGGAGCGCGATCGTCGTCCGTCACTCCGATCTCGAGGGCCGCAGCGACATCCTCGAGAATGCTCCCCCGAACCTCCTCGACGCGCGTCTCGATCGTCGCGGCGATCGGGACGTCGAACTCGCGCTCGATCCGCTCGAGGCGGTCGCGTTCGGTCGCCACGCGATCGCGGAGGTAGGTCGCACCGCGACCCTCCTCGTCGGGATCGGGCTCGGGCGTGAGTCGGTTGACCACGAGTCCCTCGACGGGGAGGTCGGCCTCCGTGAGCGTCTCGACCGAGCGGCGCGTCTCGCGGATCGAGAGCTCGTCGGGGTTCAACACGAGATAGAAGGCCGCGTCCTCGCGGAGCACCTCACCGGCGAACTCGAAGCGCTCCTTGCGCTCCTGCAAGCGCGCGAGGATCGGATCGCCCTCCATCACTCGTCGGGGTTCCTTGTTGCCGATCGCGGCCTTCTCGAAGAGATCGATGCTGCGCTCGCGCTTGTCCATCAGCCGGTCGATCCAGCGCTCGAGGAGTTCCGGGAGCGCGAGCAAGCGAAGCGTCGAGCCGGTCGGCGAGGTGTCGAAGACGACGCGATCGTAGTCGTCGGCGGTGCGTATCACCTCGACGAACCGATCGAAGAGGGCGGCCTCGTACGCGCCCGGCGTCTGATGGGCCATCTCGAGTTGGATGTCCACCTCGTTGACCATCGTCGCGGACAGCTGGGAGCCGAGCTGCTGTTTGAGCTCCGAGAGGTGTTCTTGGACCTCCCGATCGGGATCGATCTCCATCACCGAGAGCCCGTCGTGCCCCTCGACCGGCCGCGGGTCGTCGCCGAACTCCTGATCGAAGACGTCTGCGGTGCTGTGGGCCGGGTCCGTCGAGACCACGAGCGTCTCGAGGCCGGCGTCGACACACTCGAGGGCGTACGCGCTCGAGACGGTCGTCTTGCCGACGCCGCCCTTTCCCCCGAAGAACGTGAATTCGGTCATCAGAAGTGGTACTGATGGCCCTTCCGTTCGATAATCGATCCCCGATCCCACAGCCGCCGCTCCCAGGACTGGTACTCGTCCTCGAGATAGGGGAGGAGTTCGGCCGTATAGTAGGAGACGGGCGACGGGATGCCGAAGGCGTCGGGGAAACACGCCAGCATGAACGCGTCTTCGAGGTCCTCGGCCTCGGCCTCGATCTTCTCGTAGGCCGGATGGGCGATCATCCCGTGGTAGAGCCCCCGAAGCCACTCCTCGAGCGTGGCCCGGAACGTCGCGATCCGATCGGCGAGTGTCATCGTCCGTCATGGTCGGTGCCGGAGACAAAAATATGTCGCGTCCCGCGGACTGGTCCCCGTCGCCGCGAAGTCGATTCCCTCGCCTCGAGTCACAACTTCTTACGCCTCGAGTTACAATCGCTTCCCATGTCATCGCCGACGATTCCCGTCACCGTCCTCTCGGGGGGCCTCGGTGCGGGGAAGACGACGCTGCTCAACCACCTCCTGCGGACCGCCGACCGCGACCTCGCGGTGCTGGTCAACGACATGGGCGCGGTCAACGTCGACGCCGAACTCGTCGCCGAGGGGTCGGATCTCGACGTCGAGGGCGGCGTCGCCGAACTCTCGAACGGCTGTATCTGCTGTGAACTGCAGGACGACCTCGAGACGGCTGTCGTCCGGCTGGCCCGCGAGCGGGAGTTCGATCACTTGCTCGTCGAGTCCTCCGGCATTTCGGAACCCGCGCCGGTCGCCCGGCTCTTCACCACGTCCTCGCGAGTCGCGGCCAGGTACGGCCTCGACGCGCTGGTGACCGTCCTCGACACGCGGCTCTTTCTGGACACCTTCGCCGGCGACGAGGTCCCGGAACGCCGGGGGATCGACGGCGACGCCGATCGTCCGCTCTCGGACCTGCTGATCGAACAGCTCGAGGTCGCGAACCTCGTCGTGTGCAACAAGACGGATCTCTGCACGGACGCGGAACTCGCGGACGCCGAAGCCCTCGTCCGCGCACTCCAGCCGACGGCCGAGACGATTCGAACGGCGTTCAGTGCAGTGGAGCCGGACCGCCTGCTGGGCGTCGACCTGTTCGACCCCGAACAACTGGGCGAGTTAGCGGGCTGGCAGCGGGCGCTCTCGGACGACGGGAGCGGCGATCACGACCACGGCGGCGACTCCCACGGCGAGCACGCCGACC
>NZ_JAQIVI010000474.1 GCF_028618695.1 Natrinema soli
GTGGTGGCCGCGCTCGCCCACGACGCGCTCGGCGAGGACGCCGTCGCCTGCACCGCGAAGAGCGAGACGCTTCCCGCGGCCGAACTCGAGGACGCCAAACGGGTCGCACGCGAGATCGGCATTCGCCACGAGATCGTCTCCTTCTCGGAACTCGAGAGCGACGCGTTCGTCGAAAACGACGACGATCGCTGCTATCACTGCCGGACGATGCGACTCGGCGAGATGCTCGAGACCGCCCGCGACCTCGGGGTGGGGACGGTCTGTGACGGCACGAACGCGGACGATCCGGGCGCGGGCCACCGACCCGGACTGCAGGCGGTGGCGGAACTCGACGTTCAGTCACCGCTGCTGGCCCACGACATCGCGAAGGACGAGGTCCGCGAGATCGCCGACCGCTACGATCTGTCGGTCGCCGACAAACCCTCGATGGCCTGTCTCTCCTCGCGGATTCCGACCGGACTCGACGTCACCGACGACCGACTTGCGCGGATCGAGCAGGCCGAGGCGCTGCTCCGCCAGTGGGGGTTCGACCAGTTCCGCGTCCGCGACCACGACGGCCTCGCCCGCATCGAGGTCGCACCCGACGAACTCGAGCGCACCCTGGAACGCGAGTTCGTCGAGACGGTCCGGGCGGAGTTCTCGAAGCTCGGGTTCGATCACGTCACGCTCGACCTCCACGGCTATCGGACGGGGAGCGTCAGTCCCGAGGCCGACGACGACTAACAACGAAATGTTACGCTGTGGTCGCGGCTTCGCCGCTCCCTCGGTACAATTTCGATCAAACGCACTCACTCCGACCTTTGTCCGCTCGGGTTCACTTCGTTCACCACTCTCTGCTCACGGGCGCAAAGCGCCCGTTCGCATGGCTC
>NZ_JAQIVI010000475.1 GCF_028618695.1 Natrinema soli
CTCGAGGACGGAGTCACCGACGTCATACCGATCCTGTTCGTAGTATTCGGTCTGCATCGCCGATCACCGACCCTCCGTCGCGGGCCGATCGCGTCGCGCTATCGTCTCGAGCGCGCCGTCGTCCCGTCGTGTTCGCCCTGTCGTCTGTGAGGAAACACCACACATGATCTCTAGCGGAGCCATCGCCACCGAGGCGCCTCAGCGTGACCCCTCGGAAACGCGGTTCTATTTAAACGTCGGTGGTCACCAGCGGCCTCGAACGAATGCGCGGACCGATCGATAGAGGAGAGTTATGTATCGCTCAGACAGATCGACCGACATGCGGTGGCGCACGCTGGACCGTGGTGAGCGGATAGCGAACCACGGGACGAAGCCGTGCGAGGGATGAGCGAACGCCGAACGGCGTGAGCGAATCGGCTGGGGAGGGCGTGGCGATTCCGTGTTGCCGCGCTAGCAGGACGCTTCTTCTCACGCCTTCCCACCAGAATTTATTCTCCATTCACTCAGCTACATACGTGGAGAGAAGCGGCCACAATCAGAGCCGTTTCCGGATCAGAGCGCGTCGAGTCCGAGCAGGTCGTTCTGGACGCGTTCGCCGACCCGGATCTCGCTGTCCGATCGCGGATACGAACAGCACAGCAGCACGTAGCCGTCGTCCTCCTGTTCGGGTGTGAGCCCCGTCCCCTCGCGCCCGTCGAGGTCGCCCTCGAGCAACTCGCCCGCACAGGAGGTACACATCCCGTTTCGACAGGAGTTGGGCAACTCGAGCCCGGCGCGCTCGGCCGCGTCGAGGACGTACTCGTCCGGGCCGACCGTGACGGTCTCCGTCCCATCCTCGAGGTGGAACGTGATCTCGTACATCTATATCCGCTGGCGGAGCTTGTACAGTTCCAGCGCTTCCAGGCGCGGGTCGCCGGTGCCGACCTCGTCGTGCTCGAGGCTGGCACCGCTGATGCTCTCGTTGAACGACGTGCTAACGCCCTCCTCGTCGAACGTCGAGTCCATGATGTAGGCGACGTTATCGCGCACCGTCTCGAAGCTCTGGCCGAGTTCGTCGGCGGCGTCCTCGATCGCGTCGATTAC
>NZ_JAQIVI010000476.1 GCF_028618695.1 Natrinema soli
CGGTCGCGTTGCTCCGGTAGCGCTCGGCGGCCGACGCGTTGACGGGAACTCGAGCCACCCACTGGGAATCGCCGGCCTCGTCGACGTACACGTCGAGCGTTCCGTGCTCCGTCGCGCCCGTGATTTCGGCATCGTTCGCGATACCGGGCCCGCAGACGCCACAGAACTGCGACGGTGGGGGTGCGCCGGCGACGGCGGTGACGCCGGCGACGCCGACGAGGCTACAACAGAGGGCGACGACGGCGAGACGAGCGAAGCACATCGATTCGACGGACGCGTGTCAACTGCAAATACGTTACGACGGTTTGAAACGAACTGACGATACTTTCGGACTCTCTGCCGGACGATACGGTTCGGTCAGTCGTACTCGTAGAATCCCGTCCCCGTCTTCTTGCCGAGGTCGCCGGCTTCGACCTTCCGCTTGAGGAGATAGGCGGGCTGGTAGCGGTCGCCCAGCTCCTCGTGGAGCGTTTCGGAGGCGTGCAGACAGATATCCAGCCCGATGTGATCCGCGAGGGTGAGCGGCCCCATCGGCACGTTCGTTCCGAGTTCCATTCCCGTATCGATGTCCTCCTTCGAGGCGACGCCCTCGTCGTAGGCGCGGATCCCCTCGTTGATCCAGGGCATCAGGATGCGGTTGGTGACGAAGCCCGGCTTGTCGTCGGCCTCCCAGGTCGTCTTCTCGAGGTCCTCGGCGATATTGTGGGCCAGTTCGGACGCGTCGTCGGTCGTCTTCTCGCCGACGACGACCTCGACGCCCTCCATGATCGGGACGGGGTTCATGAAGTGCAGGCCGATCACTCGTTCGGGGCGCTCGAGGTCGGCCGCGATCGAGGTGATCGAGATCGTGCTCGTGTTCGTCGCCAGCAGGACGTCCTCGTCACAGACCCGCTCGAGGTCGGCGAAGATCTCCCGCTTGATGTCTAACTCCTCGAGCGCGGCTTCGACCACGAGGTCGCACTCCGCGAGGTCCTCGAGGAGCGTCGTCCCCTCGATCCGGTCGCGGATCGTCTCGGGGTCCGATTCGAGGTTCCCTCGATTTTCGAGTCGCTCGAGGCTGTCGTCGATGGTGTCGAAGCCGTTCGCGACGAACGCCGATTCGATGTCGCGCATCACCACGTCGTAGCCGTGCGTGGCGGCGACCTGTGCGATACCGCTGCCCATCGTGCCCGCGCCGACGACGCCGATCCGGTCGATCCGTTCGCGAACCATACGGTGGCTTCCCCCGTCGGAGCCGTAAGCGTGCCGGTGCAAGGCGCGTTGCGCCGTGGAGCACTCGGTTCGGACGAACGAGTTATCCGGCCAACAGGTGAGGATAAGTTTCAAGGCGCGAGAGTGTGAGCTACGGATATCCGGTGGATCGCGTGAGCAAGAAAAACGTCGCCAGCGACGCGGGAACGGGGACAACGAGTGAGAACACGACCGACGAAACCGGTGTCGTCGATATCGGTATCACCGTCGACGTCAGCGGCGACGACTCGAGTATCGACGCCGACGACGCCATCGAACTCGAGTTCGAGGAGGGGGCGGGAGACGAGGCGGCCGAGTCGGCCGAAGCGGCCCCCGAGCCCGAGACGGCACCCAATTCCGCGTTCGAGCCCGCCGAACGCGAGACCCTCGAAACCGTCGATATCGACCCCGACGCGGTCGCGGCAAAGGAGTACTCCTATCGCCTGTTACTGGACGAGGGGGTCGACGAGTCGGTCGCCGATGCCCTCCGACGGCGGTTCTCGCTGCCGTGGTCGTTCGAATCCGACGGTGACCTCGAGCGGCGCTCGACGGAAGTACGCGGGCTCGGCGACGCCGAGCGGGAGTGGATCGCCGTCAGCGGCGACGAGGACTGGCAGACCTTCGAGTACGATCACACGGAGCCGATCTCGGTCGGACGGGAGCGA
>NZ_JAQIVI010000477.1 GCF_028618695.1 Natrinema soli
GCCGGCTGTTCGGCGTTCGAACGGGAGAGCGACGGCCGGACGAGCCGGCTGGACGACGACAGGGCTCGAGCGTTGGCGACGCGGTTCGCCCCGACGCTGTACTTCGACGCGCGCGAGCCGTGGTTTCCGACGGATCCGCAGTCGTACACTAGCGAGCGCGACGGGGAGACCATCGTCGCCGGATTCGACGCGCTCGACGGCTACCACGAACGGTATCGCGAGGGAAGTCCGCCGGAGCCGACGGTGTTCTATCAGGCCGTCGAGTACGAGGAATCACCCCTCGCCGTGGTCCAGTTCTGGTTCTACTCGGTCTTCGATCAGTTTACGACCAACTTTCACTGGCACGACTGGGAAGTGATGCACGTCTTCGTCGATACGGAGACCGATGAGCCGCAGCTGTACGTCGCCAGTTCCCACTCACGGACCGTTCCCAACAACGAGTTTCTGGATCCGGATTCCGAGACGGTTCCGCGTATCCTCTCCGAACTCGGCTCGCACTCGAGTACGCTCTCGGTCAACGACGTTCCCGACCGCTTCCAGCGGGTCGCCGTCGAGAACCTGCTCGCGGACATCACGAACACGGCTATCGAAGGGCTCGAGGATCTCGCCGACATCCCGTTGGCGTACGGACTGCCGCGAGACGAGGGATCGACGCTCCCCTATCTCGTTCCGGAGTACGAGGGCGAACCGATCTACGACCACGAGCGGTTACCATCCGTCACCCGGGAGTCGCTGATCCCCGACGAGCTAACCGTCCGGTCGTTCGACGCGCTGACAGCGCCGCCGTCGGAGCTCCCGACGCGGGAAACGGGGCTCGTCTTCCGGCACCGCGAGCGGGCGGCCGACGCCGACGTCGAGTACGATCTCGTTCCGAGCGGCGAGCTCGAGCACATCACGGCGTTCACCGGGCCGCAGTTGAGCTTCGAGTTCAGCGTCCCCGACTTCCTCGAGGACGCCGTCGCCGGACACATCACGACGACCGGGACGCCGTGGGAACAGCCTCGGTACGAGAATCCGGCTGCGGACATCTCCGTTCCCAGCCATCGGACGGCGCTCGCCGACCGCTACGACGCGATCGGCGAGGCGGCACCGATCAACACGGTCGTCAGCCGCGTCACGGAAGCGGTGACCGCCGACGACGCGCCGGACGGCGAAGGGCTGACCACGATCGAGAGCGACCTCGAGGCGGTCGTCCTGTTAGAGAGCGATCCCGAGGCGGTCCCGACGTTCGTCGGCGTCGCCGTCGCACAGGACGTTCCGGCCGGCGACCAC
>NZ_JAQIVI010000478.1 GCF_028618695.1 Natrinema soli
CGTCGAGGGCCTCGTCGACGCCGGGCTCTCGGAGGGCGTCGCCGAGCGCGTCTCCGAGGGCGCTCAGTCGCTCCCCGCGGTCGAAATCGAGTGGGGACGGTTCCCCGACAGCGTCGCGACGGGCGAGAACGAGGTGTGCGAGGTCACGGTGCGGAACGTCGGCGAACCCGCCCGCGCCGGTATCCGAGTGACCGTCAACGGGGTGGAGATGACGAGTACGAACCCCTACCTGCGCGACGAGGAGACCGTCCCGATCGGCGTCTTCGGTGCCGACGCCGAGGAACTCGAGTTCACAGTCAGCGTCGCCTTCCCCGAGACGCCGCTGATTCCGATCGAATCGAATCGGACGGTCGACGTTCGATAGCTGGGTGCGGTCGACGGCCGAGAGGGAGGGGCGTTTGACGTTCGATAGCGAGAGGGACGTTCGACAGCCACTCGAGCGGCGACGCTATTCGCCGGCCGTTCGTTCGTCAAAGTGCGACTCGCAGAAGGCACAGTCCATCCGAATCTCGGCGCGAGCAGCCGGATCCGATTCGCCACGTATTGGAAGGGAACCGTCGTTCGGCGTCGCTACTCCCGCTCGGACAGTTCGATGCTGTTACTCGGATCCGCCAGTGCGAGGACGCGCTCTCGCAGTTCGGCGGGCGAATCGACGATCTCGTCGGCCGGCGACCGATCGATGTCGCCGTGGGCGGCGATCCGATACGCGATCACGACGGTCCCGGCTCGAGCGGCCGCCTCGATCCCGTTCGCCGAGTCTTCGACGACGACGCACGCGTCGGCTGGAACGCCGATTTCGTCCGCCGCGTGCTCAAAGATGTCGGGAGCCGGCTTGCTCGCGGCGTCGATGTCGTCGGCGCTGATCACGCGGTCGAACGAACCCTCGAGATCGAACTCCTCGAGGACCATGCCGATCCAGTCGTGTGGCGACGACGAGACAAGCGCCGTGGGGACGCCGCGGTCGTCCAGTTCGGCGAGGAGGTCGTGCAGTCCGTCGAGCGCGCGGACGCGCTCGGTGTAGATCTCGTCGGCGGCCTCGTTGAACCGCCGG
Source organism: Natrinema soli (assembly GCF_028618695.1). The sequence goes on from NZ_JAQIVI010000478.1 coordinate 1,052, forward strand.
ACGAACTCCTCGCGGGAGAGAGCGGTTCCGTACTCCGCCTCGAGGTAGTCGTAGATCTCCCGGAAGTTCATTCCGCTCGTCTCGGCGAGGTCGACGTCCTCGTCGGGGACGGTCGCGGGGAAGAGTTCCTCGCGTTCGAAGTCGACCCAGTAGTCTTCGCTGTTGACGAGCACACCGTCCATATCGAAGAGCACAGCAGTCATCCACACTGGGCTATTCGATCGCCGCGTATAGCCGTTTGGCAAGCACCGGAGAAAGCGGAACGGGAATGTTCGAACGGGACGGGCGGCCTTCCTCGAGCGGATCGCGGCGGGCCGGTAGCCACTCTCTCGAGCAGCGACGTGACGGATCAGCGGCCGACGCGCGCGAACGCTACTCGTAGTAATCCAGTCGTTCCACCACGTCAGCGAACGCGACGTTTTCCTGCACCTGGGTGATTTCTATCCGTACCCGTTCTCCCTTGTCCGTCCCGGAAACGATGACGACGAATCCGCGTTCGACGCGCGTGATGCCGTCTCCCTGATCGCCGACGTCCTCGATCTCCACCGTCCGGGTTTCGCCCGCTTCCACGGGCGGTTCCAGCGAGCCGTGCGCCTGGGACGATCGCTGGTCCGTCGTCGCCATCGCGTCTCGCTCCGTTTCCGCTGTGGATTTCTGTTGTCCCCCGTCGTTCGAATCCGTCGAGGGAGACAACACGGCGACTCGGTACGGCCGTCCCTCGTCGACATCGCCGAGTTGCAGTTCTCGTTTCGGAACCTCGATAACGTACGACTCATCTCGCTCCTCCACTTGTCCGGAAAACAGACAGAGAAGTTGATCGGATATCTTCATTGGATGTGCCTTGTCCTACAGCAACAGTCATGTTCCCTTGAGTCTACTGAATACAGCGACTCGGTGTCCGGTCGCTCGACCCCGTACGATGGTCCCGCGTTTTCGCCGCACTCCTGCGCGCAACAAGCGGTAACTCCCCGTTCCAGGATCGCGTCACTCGGTCAGCACGCTCGAGACGGGAGCGCGTTAGTCGACGACCTCGCCGCGGCGCTCGTGTTCCATCTTCGTTTCGACCGTCGCGGCGATCGCCGCGTCGAACTCGCGCTCGAGGAGCCACAGCGCCAGATCGATCCCCGCGGTCACGCCCCCGGCGGTGAGCACGTCGCCGTCGTCCA
>NZ_JAQIVI010000479.1 GCF_028618695.1 Natrinema soli
GGGCTTGGTCTGGGCGGCCGCGTCGCCGATGAGGAAGGCCCGGCGGGTCGTCACCCGGTCGGGCGACCCGACCGGGATCGCCCCCGAACAGCGGTGGGAGACGTCGATCTCGTAGCCGTCGATCAGCTCCTCGAAGTGCTTGGTCACCTGCACGCCCGGCGGGGCCGCGAGGCCGTACTCGACGCCGGCGTCGCCGCGGGGGATCCGCCACGCGAAGAAGGTCGGCGGCGTGAGGTGGACGTCGACGAAGTCCTCGTGGTCTTCTTCCTCGGAGAAGGCGAGCACGCCGTGGAGGAACTCCTCGGGTGTGGGAAGTGCGAGTTCGTCCCGCACTCTCGAGCGCGGACCGTCGCAGCCGGCGAGCATCTTCGCCTCGAACTCGACGGTTCCGTCGGGTCCGCTGGCGACGATTTCGACGCGGTCCCGGTGTTCGGTGACTCCGGTGACGGTGTGTTCCTCGCGGACGTCCGCGCCCGCCTCGCGGGCGAGCGCCGCGAGGTGGCGGTCGAGTCCGACGCGGTCGATGACGTTCGAGGCGACGTCTCCCTTGTAGAACGGGTAGTCGTCGCTGTCGGGCCCGCCGACGTGGAATCGCGCGCCGTAGATCTCGTTCTGGAACAGTTCCTCGCGAGCGCCGTCGCCGGTAAACTCCCAGATATCGGTACTGACGTGGCCCGAACAGGCGAGCGGGTCGCCGATTTCTCCTTTCTCGAGGGCGAGCACGTCGTAGCCTTCTTCGGCGGCCCGGCGGGCGAAGCGCGCGCCCGGCGCGACGACGCCGACGACGACGAAATCGTACATGCTCGTCACGTTCACACCGGTCGGTAAATAGTTACTCGAGACGCGTCGGACGTGGCTGAGAAGCGAATGCCGACCGTCGGCTCGAACGGTTCGAACGGGCGAGTACGCCGTCGGCTCCGTACAGGCCCGCCGTGAACGGAACGGTATGTTCCGAAGGGATTGGGTGAGACGAAGCGTCCTGCTATCGTAGCATTAGGGGATTGCCACGCCCTCCCCAGCCGATTTCTCCTCACGGGCGCGCAGCGCCCGTCTGCTCACGGCGGCTCCGCCGCCGTTCGCATGGTATGCGAGACCTCCGGTCTCGCACTACTCGCGAAGACCTCGCACGATTTCGTGCCGTGGTTCATTGGCATTCACCGCGGCCCCAGCGCGCACCACAGGACGCCGGATGGTCGGTCCGGAGTGAGACGTGGTCTCTGTATGGATCGTTCGAACGCTGATCAATCCTGACAGGTATCCTTACGGTGGTTCCCCGAATCGTAGCTCTCATGCGCGACTTGGTAACAGCCGACGATACCACGCTGATCGACCTGAGCATCGGCCTCGAGGACGGCGTCGCGAGCGAGCCCACGCCACCGAGCATCGACGCGTTCGACCACGAAGCCGGCGCGGAGCGCCTCGCCGAGACGCTGCAGGCACAGGGGTACGACGTCGAGGCCGACGACTTCCCCGACGGAATGGGACTGGCGTGGGAGGACCTCGAGGTGATCCCTCACGCCGGAACCCACCTCGACGCGCCGTGGCACTACGGACCCGAGGTCGACGGCGAGCCGGCGAAGACGATCGAGGAGATCCCCCTCGAGTGGTGTCGCGGGAACGCGGTCGTCCTCGATTTCCGGTGGATGGATCCCGGCGCGGAGATTTCGGCGAGGGATCTCGAGGATGCCCTCGACGAACTGGACCACGACCTCTCGCCGGGCGAGATCGTCCTAATCCAGACCGGAGCCGACGAGCTGTGGGGCCGGCCCGAGTACCTGACCGAGTTCCCCGGAATGAGCGCCGAGGGGACGAAGTACCTCGTCGAGCAGGGAATCACGGTGATCGGGACGGACGCCTACGGCTTCGACAAGCCGTTCGCGGCGATGGGCGAGCGCTACGTCGAATCGGGCGACGAGGACGAGCTCTGGCCGGCCCACTTCGCCGGTCGCGAGGTCGAGTACTGCCAGATCGAGAAGATGGCCAATCTCGACGCCTTGCCCCGCAGGACCGACGTGCCGATCGTCGCGTTTCCCATCACGATCGAGAACGCGAGCGGCGGCTGGGTGCGACCGGTCGCTCTTATCGGGGACGAGACGGAAGGGGAGACCGCATGAAACTCGCGACCTTCGAAGTCGAGACTCCCGTCGGTCCCGTCGAACGTATCGGTGCCGTCGACGAGTCGACCGAATCCGACGATGCGCCCGCCGGCGACGCGACGCTCGTCGACCTCACCGCCGCCTACGGGGCCGACCTCGAGTTAGTCGACGGCGACATGGCCGACGCCCGCTCTCGTGCCGAC
>NZ_JAQIVI010000048.1 GCF_028618695.1 Natrinema soli
CGCACGGCGAACGTGTTGGTCCGCTTCATCGCTCATTCCAACAGATGCACTCAACTGTTGTAAAGAGGACCAATCCGAGGTGAAAGTGAACGTGGTGATATGGGTGCGAGACTCGGACTGACAGTAACGAGATGGGACGGCAATAGAGTGCACGCGATTCATGCCCGCCGTGAACGGCGGGACTCTCTCGCTGTTAAAAGGTAGTCCTGCTGGAACACCGACCGAAACGCCGTCATCCGAGCTCCCGCCACGACCAGCAACGCCCCGATCAGCGCCACCAGCGCGCGGAGATCGATACCGTCCCAGATCTGCTCGAGATCGACCTCGAGCTCGAATCCACCATCGTCCGGCCGCTCCTCGAACTCCTCACCCGTCACCACCGATTCGACGGCCGCCGGATCGGCGACCCGGTACGCGCCGTCGACCTTCGTGACGACCCCTCGAGAGACGAGTTCCCCGAAGGTTCCGGAATCCAGGTCCACGTCGTCGAACGTCCAGGTTTCGTGATCGGCGTCGGCAGCGAGGACGGTCTCGAGCGCCTGATTGCCATCATCGCGGTCCTCGAGGAACGAGGCCGTGGCGTCGGGGTGTCGCTCGGGTCACCGTCAGTAGGCATTATCCATCTGGTGAGTGTACGGCGCTATCATGTTTTCGTTCTGAACGGAGATGTTCAGAGAGTGATATTAGTTCAATGAGATCGTGGAAGTCATCACTGGAATAACGCCTCTCGAGCCTTTGTCCGCGATCGATCGAGCTGAAAAGTAACACTCGAGGTGAGCTGATCACCGTCTAGTAACGTTTTGTAGCCAAGTGAACTACCCACCCTACTCATTCGCATTGCTTGCTCGTTGCGGACGGGGTTTGGTACCCTCACCGCCACTGCTAAATCGTCAGTTTCGCCCGTTTCGTGTAGTGCTTCGAGACGTAACCGTCCGAGACCATACTGACATCTATCCACACGTCACTGTCAGTAAGGGCCTTCGTGGCCTGATCGAAACTCATCGCCATGCGAGTCCAACCTACCAGCCGAATTCGGATATATGAGCGCGTCAGAACCGCAGTCAGCCGACGTAGGTGGTGGCGGTCTGCGGTGATCTGCAGTCAACCGCTGTCGCGAGAGGATTTGTTCTCCAAAACTTTCGTCTCGTATTTTGAGTAGGGCCGTCTCAGCCACCAGTAATCAAACTAGTTTAAGGGCGATATGATTAACAGGCCGGAGTTCGTGGTATAGTCAAATGCGGACTCGAGAACTTTCGGAGGAAGCACCTGGGCACTATCGCGAGTCCCATCCCCATCCATACTACATTCCCGACAAGCTCCCCCTCTCAACAGGGATTGATATCGATGACGAACTCACGAAACGTATCGCTGACGCGTCCTTTCAACTCGGCCGAATCGACGGTATCAGTCCGACCGTCGATTTTTCGCCGGTCCTCTACACGTCCCTCGTCCGACTCGAGGCCGTCGAGACTGCTGAAATAGAAGGAGCCGATGTCGACGTGGACGAGGTATACGCTCATCACACCCGGACCAACAGAGACGAGACCGTCGATGTGAGTCGGGACTTGCAGGAGGTTCTGAATGCCGAACGCGCCCTTCAGGAAGGATTCAACGCGATCAAACAGGGCGAGCCGGTAACGCTCGAACTCCTCCAGTCGCTCCATGAGTTGCTCCTCGAAAACGTTCGGAACGAAGGTGAGGTCGTGGGGGAATGGCGGACGACTGATGTCCACCTTCCCTCTCCATACGCCAGTCAACCCCCGTTTGTTCCCCCACCGCACCAATCGGTTCCCGAGCTTATGGACTCTCTGGAGACATATATTCAGATGGGCGGCCAATATCACCCGCTCGTTGATCTCGCGATTACGCATTATCAGTTCGAGACGGTTCATCCCTGTGAGGACGGGAATGGCCGGCTTGGCCGCATTCTCATCGTATTACAGCTCTGCGCTGAAGGATATCTGAGCGAGCCGTATCTCTATCCGAGTGCCTACTTCAATCGCAACAAGCAGGAATACGTCGAGAAGATGCGCGCTGTGAGCGAAACCGGGGACTGGCGCGACTGGATTATCTTCTTCATCAAAGGGGTCGAGGTACAAGCACGGGACTCGTACGAGCGGACACAGCGGTTGATGGAACTTCGGCGCGACTACGAGCAGCGGTATCAACACCAGAAAACGAGTCATCGCCTTGCGCGGGGCGTCTTCGATATGCCGTACTTCACTGCCAACGATGTCCAAGACGAGTTCGATGTCAGTCGACAAACCGCGTATAACGCCATCGAGGAGTTAGTGTCCGACGGTGTTCTCGTCGAGACTACGGGTAAACAGCGGAATCAAGAGTACAAAGCGATCGATATCTTCGATATCCTCGAGCGAAGGCCGGATAACTAGTGTAGACGTGAAACACAAATGTGTGAGACCCAGCCGTGAGGTGTTCCGGTCAGTCTACTGATTCAAAGCCTAGAGTCGCTCAACAACTTCGTCGACGTTGTGCATTGCCGCCTCGTAATGCATGATCACCGTTTCGTACCTCTCCGCAGCCAACTGAAGATCGATCGCTCAGTTGGAAGCGGACACCTCGACTTCTCGTGCGCCTGTGGGACCGTCCCCAGCCACAATCAACAGTCGGGAGCCGATTATGACGCACCACCCATCTCGTTTCAGCCACTATCGAAGGTATACGAAACTCTCCATTTGTATCCCCTTCACTCCTCGAGATCCGTTTCAGGGCATCTGCTCCGAGTTGGATGCTGTCTACTCGAGTCGAAAATTGGTTTCTCGAGAGAGGGTGCCTCCTCGCGTGTTAGGGCACCTACTTGAGCGAAAGATGATTGCTCGAGTGAGAGGGTATCTCCTCGGTTTTAGGGCATCTTCCCGACCCAAGGGGAAGCTACTCGAGTTAGAGAACGCTCGTACGCTTGCTCGAGTTGAACGAAATTTTGACCATCTCTTTTTCTGTTCCTAGAATTCCGTTCTATTCCCATACAACATCACTTTGCGGGGAATTTCGGTGATTATGACCGTTTCTATTGCGGCGAGGATCAACACTGAAGGACTGTAATTGGCTATCCAATGAGGGACTCTCATTATGAACCACTATGCCCAGTGAATAGCAATCAGTCCAAGTGAGACACTCGTGGACGTTGCCCAACAGATCTGTAGCGATGTCCCTGTCTCGGGCACGTCCATGATGGACACAATGAAAACAACCGTATCGAGAAGTATCTTAGATCTCTGCGTGAAGGTTGCGAACGTCTCAACCCCAATTTTGTCCTCTCACACGATGACGGAGACGACTCCACCACCGACGATCGCGAGCCCGCCAAGGCCGAAACAGACGACCCAGAACGGAACGCGGTCGACGACCCGCATGAGGGTGTCGATGGTGAGATATCCGACGAGCGCACTGACGCCGAGTGCCGCCAGCGCGGGCACCGGCTCGATACCGGGGAGGCCACCGGCGCCCGTAACGGTGAGAGCGACTGCCCCGAGACTTGCAGGGATTGGCAGCAGAAAGGACAGGCGGAACGCCGCCGGTGGGTCGTAGCTCCGGAACAACAATGCACTCGTCGTGATTCCCGAGCGGGAGATACCGGGCAGGATCGCAATGCCTTGAACGGCCCCGACCAGAATCGAATCCGGCAGCGTCGGCGCGTCGCGGATCCCCATCGACACCGACCCCGAGGCGAGCTGGAGGACTCCCGTGAGGATCAGGAGGACGCCGATGATCGCGATAAAGGCGCCGCCGGTGAGTTGGCCGGCGAGGTCGACCGCGTACACATACAGCGGGATTCCGACGATCCCGGTCAGCAATGTCGCAACGACGACGTACGACGCGACGGCGTTTTCAGCGCTGTAGGCGGCGCAGGTCGCCAGCCGGGCACTGCGCGGACGACCGTCGCGATGTCGTCACGGTAGTAGACCGTCGCCGAGAGAGTCGTGCCGAGTTGCAGAAAGAGCGCTAGTTGGAGCGCCACGTCGGTCTCCGTCCCGACGAACGTCAGGAACAGCGCGAGGTTGCCCTGGCTCGAGACGGGCAACCACTCGACGATCCCCTGGACGATCCCGGCGAGGATCGCGACGACGAGGTCGATTCGACTCGGTGAGAGAGTGGAGAGACGCCTCGAGCCCAAGTTACTCGACCGTCACGCTCTTGGCCAGATTGCGCGGTTTGTCGATCGACCGGCCCAGCAGGTTCGCGACCCAGTAGGCAACCAGTTGCAACTGGACGTTCGCCAGCACTGATCCGCCCAGATCACCGACGGCGGGGATCCCGAGGGCGTGATCTGCGTACCGGGTTACGTCGGATTCGCCGTCGGTGATCGCCACGACGGGCGCGTCGCGAGCCTCGACCTCTTTGACGTTCCCGATGGTCTTCCGGGCGGTCTCGCCGTCGCCGGTGACGATCGCGAACACTGGCGTATTCTCGGTCACGAGCGCGAGTGGGCCGTGTTTCAGCTCGCCGGCGGCAAACCCTTCCGCGTGTCGGTAGGTGATCTCCTTCATCTTCAGCGCGCCCTCGAGCGCGACCGGGTAGTGATACCCCCGTCCGATGAAGAAGTATGCGTCGGCGTCGGCGTATGCCTCGGCCACGGCCCGTGCGTCCGTCGTGTCGAGGATGGTCTGGACTTGGCCAGGAATATCCCGGAGCGCCTCGAGTTCCCCGCGCGTCGGGCCGTCGCCGAGCGCGAACGCGAGGAGGGCGAGCGCGAGCTGCTGGCTCGCGAACGTCTTCGTCGCGGCGA
>NZ_JAQIVI010000480.1 GCF_028618695.1 Natrinema soli
TCGCTGACCGCGCCGAGCAGGGCCAGCGCGCGGCGAGCGCGGGTCCGCCGCCAGGATTCCTCACGATGTTCGTAGGTTCGAATCCCGCGGAGGAAGTCCGTCTTGGAGAACTCCGGCCAGAAGGGCGTACAGAAGAAGACGGCCGCCTCGTTGCCGTTGGCGTGCCACGGGAGGAAGTTCGACGTTCGCTCGTCGCCGCCGGGTCTGATGATGAGGTCGACGTCTCGAACCGGCTGGTCGTACAGCCGGCGCTCGATGTCTTCGACGTCGATCTCGTCGGGCTCGAGGTCGCCCGTTTCGACGCCCGCCGCGACCCCGCGGGCGGCCTCGAGCAGTCGCGAGCGGCCGCCGTAGGCGAGCGCGATGTTGAGGACGAACTGATCGTAGCCGCACGTGCGCCGTTCGGCGTACTCGACGGCGTTTTGAACCCGCTCGGGAAGCATCTCCGTTTCGCCGATGGCGCGGATGCAGACGTCGTTCTCGTGGACGCGGTCGGCGTCCGCGAACTCGTGGAGCTTCTCACAGAGGAGGTCGAACAGCGCCTCGTTTTCCTCCGCCGGCCGCTCGAAGTTCTCCGTCGAGAACGTGTACAGCGTCAGCTCCTCGACGCCGATATCCTGACACCAGTCGAGGACGCGTTCGGTCGTTTCGGCACCGGCCCGGTGGCCCTCGTGGGCGTTGCCGCCCCGATGGCGGGCGTACCGTCGGTTCCCGTCCTGAATCACTGCGACGTGTGTCGGCGCGCCGGAGATCTCCCTGGAGAGCAGCCGCTCGTAGGCCGAATCGACACGTTGACGGAGCCACCGCTTCATTACTCGGGGAAAAGTTACCTAGACCTATGATTCTTGCGTGTCATCCTCCGTCAGCGAGACGGAGCGACACCCTCACGGCCCCGGGCGTGAGACGGAACACTGTCAGTCGGTGTCGGCGCACCTGGGATCGTCCCGCGGTTGCGCCGGGAATCCGGTACAGCAATCCGTCTGAAGGCGGGTTCGGTCTCTCCGGGACGGTTCACTCGCGCCGTCGGAATCGTGACGGCTATCAGGCCGGCCCCGTAGATTCCGATAATGACGAACACCAACTCCGACGCGCTCGACGAGGATCTCTACCGGCGGACCAGGGCGCTGCTCGAGCCCGGCGACATCGCCCTCAACGGAGCAATCGTCCACACCGACTACGATGGCAGCGAGGACGTGCAGATGATGCAGGCGACGATCGACGTCGGCGATATCATCGCCGAGCAGTCGGGATACGACCCGCAGGACTGCTACGTCTACTCGGGCAACGACGACACCGACTTCTCCTCGAACCAGCACCAAGGGCTCACGCTTGAGGACGAGGAGTTCGTCTGGGAGTGCCAGCAACTGCTGCGCGAGGGGAGTTTCGACATCGTCATCTACTACGAGGCGAACGCGGACCACGAGGCGATCCTCGAGGGAATTCGAGCGCTCGGTTTCGACGTGACGGGCGTCGAAGGGTAATTGTCACTCCCCAGTGGTCGGGCTGCTTCCGACACCGACTGAAAAACGATTTGAATCCCAAGAGGCTAGAATAACAGCAAGGAATCGTACAGTGACTGTTACAAGACCACAGATTGTAAAGATTATACATAAATAAAGAGATCTACTCTCCATATAATTATCTTATTCTACGAATTTTTGGGGGAGAATATATGGTAGAATGATTGCCACAATCCCGGCCATAGTGTAAAGTAATAAGACTATGAAAGAATCCATCTCCCATAAATAGAACCAGACGCCAACACCAATAGAAGAACAGCCAATAATCCATAATAGCATTCTATTGTTTACATGCTTATATGGAATTAAGAGGGATACAACAATTAGCACTCCGTATAAAAATAGCGCAGGTAGTGATGTACTGAATCGCCCCAAAACCACTATTAAAGCAATCAATCTAATTGTTAAAAAGAGCTTTGTATTAAAATTTCCTTTCAGTAACCCCATACTCTATGATTTTCTATCTATATTAATAGAATTTTCGTTCTACAAACCAAATCGACACTCGCTAGTCGTTGCGCCAACGGTCCTCTCCGATACGACCAATGACATGGCCGCCACGTGCAACAAGAACTTCGGTCCCATCGCGCCGGTCATCCCGTTCTCGGACATCGACAAGGCCGTCGAATCCCACAACGCCGTCGAGTACGGCCTCTCCGGTTCCATCCATGCCGGCGACGTCAGCGCTGGCGACGGATCGCTGATCGCCTCGAGACCGACATGGTCACGTCAAGATCGCCCGGGCAACGACGAGGCCCACGTCTCGTTCAGCGGCACCGACGCCTCCAGCGTCGGCGGCTACAACAACGGACTTCCTTGAGGATATTACCGAGAAGAAGTGGATCTCGCTGCAACACGAGGACCGCGAGTATCTCTTCTGAACGGCGGTCGAGTGGGAGCGAAGCGGCGGGGTAACTGATTCCCGACGCGTTTTCCGCGTTTTCGTATCGGTTACGTTCACTATCGCCGTCGACCGGTACCGTCCGGTTCGCTTATATCCGGCGCGTCCCGACCGTCACCTATGACTACGGACATCGACCTCACGGAGCGCGAGCGGGCGGTCGTCAATGCCTTTCAGGGCGGCTTCCCCGTCGTGGAACGGCCGTTCGAGCCCGCCGCGGCCGCCATGCGCGAGCACGGGGTCGACATCGGCGCAGCGGAACTGCTCGAGACGATTCAGGACCTCGACGAGCGCGGTGTTCTCTCGCGGTTCGGAGCCCTCGTCAACGCCCAGGAGATCGGCGGCGCGGCGACGCTGGTCGCCATGCACGCCCCCGCGGACCGGTTCGACGAGATCGTCGAGCGGGTCAACGACCACCGCGAGGTGGCCCACAACTACGAGCGCGAGCATCCGCACTTGAACGTCTGGTTCGTCGTCTCGGTGGCCGATGAGGATCGCGTCGAGAAGGTGCTGGCCGAAATCGAGGACGAGACGGGCCAGACGACGTACAACCTCCCCAAACGACAGGAGTTCCGCGTCGAGGCCAAGTTCTACGTCGACGGGCCGTTCGACGGCGATGGCGACACCGAAGCCGCCGGGATCGACTGTTCGGATCTCGGCCCCGACGTGACGCCGACCGACGAATCCGCGCTCACGCCGGCCGAACGGGACCTCGTCCTCGAGATACAGGACGGCTTCCCGCTCACCGAGACGCCGTACGCGGACGTGGTCAAGGCGATCGATCAGGACGTCGAGTGGGTGCTCGAGACGATCAAACGGTTCGAGCGCGAGGAGAAAATTCGGCGGATCGGCGTCGTACCGAACCACTACGCGCTGGGCTACACGGAGAACGGAATGACGGTCTGGAACGTGCCGGACGAGGTCGTCCCCGAGGTCGGCCCCGAAGTCGCCGCGTTGCCCTTCGTCACCCACTGCTATCAGCGCCCGCGCCACGAAGGCGTCTGGCCGTACAACTTCTTCGCGATGACGCACGGTCGCAGCGAGGCCGAGAGCCAACGGCGCATCGAGCAGGTCCGCGAGACCATGAGCGAGTACTGGGACGTGACCGACGACGACTGGGACTCCCTGTTTTCGACGCAAATATTGAAGAAAACCGGCATTCGGATGGCGGAGCGCGCCGATGCTAATACCAGAGAGCGGTAACGACGGACAGACGGAACCCTTTAGACACGATGATTCCACTTTTGCACGATTTCACGAACGCGACGGTGCTCGTCTTCGGCGGCGGCCACGTCGGTGCCCGGAAGGCCCGGCGGTTCGCCCGCGAAGCGCGGGTGCTCGTCGTCAGCC
>NZ_JAQIVI010000481.1 GCF_028618695.1 Natrinema soli
GCGACCACGATCACCGAGGCCGACTACGTCATCATCGCGGTTCCCACGCCGATCGACGACGACGAGAACACGGCGCAGGCCGACGCCCGCAGTGAGGTCGTTCGCCCGGACGATCTCCCCGCTCATTCCGACGGATTCGACCCGGTCGAGACTGAGCGCGACTCTGCTGGCGGCGGCGCAGTTGACGCCTCGACGAACGGAACCGACGACGCCCCGCCGGAACACGGCCGCGTCGTCAGCGAACCCAGCGGGGATCGTCCGTCGATCGAAGATCTCCGGAAAGAACTCAACGAACAGTTCGAGAGCATCAAGATCGTCCGCCCGGGCCAGTACGAACTCAACCTGATGGAACTCTACAATCGCGACGAGTACATCATCTCCCTGCAGGAGGACGGCCGGTACGTCATCGACGTCCCGGATTCGTGGCGCGAGGGCGACGACAGCGACGATTAATTGAATCGAACGCCACCATCGCTGTTTGATGTCGTCGAAAATCGTGGGTTCTGCAACGAACTCCCCTCGAAATCACACCGGACCGTTTCTACTGCAGAACCATTATATTCTCCGATAGAAGCTATTCCCTCGACAAATCCGTTTCCACTCGAAATGTTGGTCTCAAACGACACGACGACGGACAGCCTGATAGCTGATTCACCAGTTCCGCTCGACTTAGCAGTATTCACTGTCGAGCCGTCGGCTCGACGAGAAACGGTGGGTGTTTCACGAGAAGATGGGCCTCCTACGAGGAGTAGGAGGTGTCGACACGGCGGTGATCGCTCGCCGAACTCTCTCGAGCCAATTGCGGGTCCGACGCGACTGGCGGTACAGAGAGCGTTCGAAGCGAAGAGGAGCGATCGAAGCGAGGAGTAGCGAGTCGAGACAGATGGATTTAAGCGAGACGGAACCGACGCCTCGAGTATGAGCACCGCAACCAAGGTCGTTCTCACGACGGTCGCCGTATCGGCACTGCTGTCGATCCTGCTCGTTTTCCAGACCGCACTCGCCTGATGTTCGAGGCTCGTGAGCTCCCGGATCGACTCGAGTCGGTTCGCGAAACACGCACACCGGACGTACGAGTTTTCGACTGCGAGCGTGACTTTGAGACGCTACCGCCGGCGCTCGCCGAGGATCTCGGTCTGCTCGTCGATGCCCTCGAGCCCGCGAGCTATCCTGCTGACTGGCTCCCTGACGACGCGCCGACCCTCCTCGCCCGCTACGTGAGTTCCGATCTCACCATCGGGATGCCGGGCGACGGCAGCGTCGTTCCGACGCGCCAGACCGAGCCGCCGATCGTCATCGTCAAGCCGCGGGTCGACGGCTCGCCCGACCCCTTCGTCGACTTTCTGATCGCGGAGGCGCTCGTCCGGCTCGATCTCGGGGTCCCCGAGCACTTCATCGGCTTCTTCGAGGAGTCGTATCGCGACCTCGATGCGGCCGTGGCGCTGGATCCGAACGGCACCTACCAGGTCGCTGCGGCGCTGTACGACGGCTGGGTCGGTCTGCAGACTCGCGAGGTCTTCGCGGGCTGGCACGACGACCATTCCGAACTCGCCGATGCCTGGCAGGACGCGGGAACGCGACTCGAGGACCGTGTTTCGGGACTGTCGCGTGCGGTCGCGCGCGGTGATACCGACTTCGCGGATGCGACCGAACTCGCGTGTGCGGCGATCAAGCACGCGCTCGAACTGCCGGCTCCCTTCGCCGCGCTCGACACTGAAGCCTATCTGGATCACGGGCCGGCGTACGCGATCCAGTGGGCCGAGAAGACGTTCGACTCGCTCGAGGACTGATCGCTTGCGCCCGTCGTTTCAAGTGTAGAGTCTCCTGGAGCGGCATCGGTGAAAACGGAAGGCTCCGGCGTAAACGGAAGACTTCGGTAAAAACGGAGGTGCGTGTTGTCGGTCGCCACTTAGAACTCGGCGTCGACGCTGCCGTCCTCATCGAGGTCGATGATGCCGTCGAACAGTCCGCGGAACTGATCGACGAGCGCGTCGTCGTGGGGGTCTTCGGAGAGGTGGAAGAGGCCGACCGCGTCGTGTTCCGCGAGCAGTTCGAGGATCCGCTCGACCGCCTCGAGCGCCTGGTCGTCGCCGGCGTAGTAGGCGAGTTCGGTGACGGAGTCGAAACTGATGCGGAGTTTGCCGTCGTGGTCATCGAGGAAGCCGTCGATGTGCTCGACGATGCCGTCGACGTCGTCGGGGGCGGCGACGTAGTGGACGGTATCGGAAGCGCGCCGGGAGTAGCCGTGTTCGATGCTGAGCGTGTCGAGGATTTCGGCGCGCTCCTCGTCGACGTCGTAGTACTCGAGTTTCTGCCTGACCTCGCGGGCGGTGGTTCGCGTGGAGATCACGAGGAAGTTGTCGGTGTCGGTCTTGAGGAAATCGGTGTCGATGCGGTCCGTTTCGCCGGTGCTCGGATGCAAGAGGAGTACCCCGGTCCCGCCCGGGATCGTCTCCGGTGTCCCGTCTATTTCGAGCGCATAATCCATATTGCCGTGAACAACTTTCGGCACTCCCTTAAGATTGCGGATGTCTCTTCCACGGCGGAGACACGTCCGAAAACGGCGGAAGGGTCTCGCAAACTGGCGAGGGTGGGACAGAGCGACTCACCGAGCGTCGGACACGAAATCCGGATGCCCACGGATTTCGGTCACTGACGACCCTTCAACTCTAGAGTTTAGGCCCACCTAAAAAAGTCTGTCGGTGATTCCCGTACCGGTGAGAACGATGCCGGTGTCGTCGGGAGTCACTGCGAAACGAGCGCTCCGAACACTGTGGAACGAGCGCTACGAAACGAGTTATCTCAGTCGGCGCTGCGACCGGAGACTACTGGTGGCCATCCGAACGGGTTTATTCGCGCGCCTCCCATCGGGCGCATATGAGCGTCCGTAAGGAGTTCGACGAGTGGGCAACGAGTGGCCGAGACAGGGGGATGGAGGAGCGCCACTGGCACACCGCGAAGCACGCCCTCGCACGGATGCCTGTCGAGTCCGGCGATACGATTCTCGATCTCGGCTGTGGAAGCGGGTACGCCGGCCGAGCGCTCCGAGACACCAAAGACGCCGGTCGGGTCTACGGCCTCGACGGCGCGCCGGAGATGGCTCGCAACGCGGCCGGCTACACGGACGACGAGGATGTCGGCTACGTCGTGGGTGACTTCGACGCGCTCCCCTTCGCTGACGGCTCGATCGACCACATCTGGAGTATGGAAGCCTTCTATTACGCGGCGGACCCCCACCACACGCTCGAGGAGATCGCACGCGTCCTCCGACCCGGTGGCACCGTCTACTGTGCGGTCAACTACTACGAGGAGAACGTCCACTCCCACGAGTGGCAGGAGTTCATCACGATCGAGATGACGCGTTGGGATCGCGAGCAGTACCGCGAGGCCTTTCGCGACGCCGGGTTATTCGTCGCCGAACAGGACACCATCCCCGATCGCGACATCACGATCCCCGACGAAAGCGAGTTTCCGCTCGAGGACTGGGACGCCCGCGAGGACATGATCGAGCGCTACCGCGAGTTCGGGACGCTGCTGACCGTCGGCGTCGCTCCCTGAACGCCGGATAGCTGCGTGCGAATGCCCGATGCGGATCCACTTCCACCACTACCCACCAACCCCCACCACCTCCTCCTCTTGCTCGTCCATCCGTTCGTCGGATACGTCCCGAATCGGCGGCTGAACCCCCCAATTTCCACTCGAGACGCCCATTCCTCCGCGACAGCCCCCAACACGACCGGTGGCTCGAGTCGAAACGTACCCGTAGTGGGGTTGAGAGTCGTATTGACTGCTATAATGACTACTCGAGGGCTACCGAATTCGACTCTGTGTGTGAATACCGAGCCGAGAGATCGGGCGGGAGAGACCGCGACGACGCGCGAGCTATAGTAGCCACTGAAAGTCAATGCACACCTGTTCGCACGATTGCGTTGCGATCAGTGTGTACATCGTTTCAGTGGCTACTATACTCGTCCCGTTCGCCCGCCGGAATCGCGACTCCGAGCCAGTTTTCCTCGGGCGGGAGCGGGCAGTCGAACGTCTCGCTGTAGGCGCAAAACGGCGAGTACGCGAGGTTGAAGTCCACGACGATCTCGTCGCCGGTCGTCAGGTCCCGCTCCGGCTCGAGTTCCATATATCGACCGCCGTCGTAGGTCTGCTGGCCGGTCGTTTTGTCCCGGAACGGCACGAACAGGGGCTCCTCGTTCGGACTCTCCTGCTGGTAGGCCGCGAGTTCGAACGTGCCGTCTTCCAGGTCGTCGTCCTCGCGGTCAAGTTCGAACTCGAGTGTGGCAACGCGGCGGTAGCGCATCTCGCGGCCTGCGGTGGTCTCCATCAACACGACCTCCGGATCGTCGTGAACCGTCGCGGTCGCGCTCACGCGGTAGGCCGGATCCGGATCGAAGTAGTCGAGACCGTCGAACTCGTCTCGTTCCTCCGGCGGGATCGGAGACTGTGGATGGTCGGCGAAGAACTCGTCTTTCTCGGCGCGTTTCGACTCGAGTTCGTCGCGCCAGCGGTCGACGTCGATGGAGCCGGTGTCGCTCATGGCCGATCTAGGTGGGCGGGACTGGAAGGCGTTACGTTCCGCTCGGCCGTCCGCTTCCACTCACTGACATTTATATACCATCGCGCGGCCAATCCACTCCGTCAACGCTATGGACGACCGACGATGAGTACGGCAAGAATGACGAATTGGCGGACGGTGTTCGGCCACCCCCAACCCTACGAGCCTCAGGTCGACGGTATCGAGACGGCCATCGACACCGGACAGGACGGCGGCTATTCCGTCATCGAGGGTGCCTGTGGGACCGGGAAGACGATGATCGCGCTCACCGCGGGGATCGACCTGGTCCGCGACCCGGACACCGACTACGAACGCGTGCTCGTGCTCACGAGCGTCAAACAGCAACTGCGGCAGTTCGAAGCGGATCTCGAGACGATCAACGAGAACCTGCCGGCCGACTGGGACCCGATTTCCGGACTCACGCTGGTCGGGAAGGCCGACGTCTGTCCGTACAATCGCGAGAGAGCGGCGGGGTTCGACGACGGCAACGTCTACGACCGCTGTGAGACCCTGCGGGACCGCACCCGTGACCTCACGGGTGAGGGCGGCGACACGACCGCAGGGAATCTGGCGTCCCGCGCCCGAAGCCAACAGATCGGACTCGCCGACAGCGGGACCCGGTCGAAAAACACGTTCCTCGAGACCGCGGGCGAACCGACGTCGTACCCGCCGGAACTCCCCGAGTACGGCGACGGCGGGCCCGTGGGCGCAGAAACCGAGTACTGCCCGTTCTACGCGCAGTACCTCGATGATCTACCGGACGACGAGGAGAACGGATCGGTTGCGGAGGCAGTTCCGTACGACTTCACCGACGCCGGGATGGTCAGTCCGGAGGAGCTGGTCGCCCGCTCGGTGAAACACGGCACCTGTCCCCACTCCGTGATGGGGGCCGCCCTCGGCGAGGTCGAGGTCGTGATCGGCAACTACTATCACGCGTTCGACCCCCGAACCGTCGGCTCCTTTACCGGCGCGCTACTCGACGAGTCGACGTACGTCGTCTGTGACGAGGCCCACATGCTGGAACCGCGCGTCCGCGACCTGGTCAGCGAGGGCGTCGCCGACAGCACGCTCCGGGACGCCGAAACCGAACTCTCGCGGGTCATCCAGCCGGTCAAGTTCGAACGCGAAGGGAGACAGGCCGAAGGCGGCTCCAAGACCGCCGACGCGGACCTCGTTCGCGCGGAACTCAACGACAGCGACGTCTCTTACGAGGAGCTCAATCGGACGCTCGAGTTCGTCCGGGATCTCCGCGAGGAACTCGACCGCCGGGTCACCGCCCATCTCGACCGGAACTATCGGGGCTGGCAGTCGGACCTGAACGATCTCTCCGACGAGGAGATTCCCCTCCGCGATCCGGCCGTGCCGGCCGAGGACGAACTCAGCGAGTGGGCGGCGGACGCGGGGTACGGCGACGCCGACTGGGTCCGCGCCGAGTCCGTCGGTGCGGTCGTCGCGCGGATTCTGAACGAGGCCGAGGACGAGGACCGAACCCGCGCCGCACCCGCCGTCGGCCGGGTCCTCGGCGAGTGGTATCGACGGGGCCACACCGATTACTTCCGGGAGATCGAACTCGAGCGAACCTGGGACGACACCGAGCCCACGGACTCATGGCGGCGAGCCTACAACGCCCGGCTGGCCCTGTACAACTGCGTTCCCAGCGATGCGATCGGCGACCGCCTCGCCATGTTCGGCGGCGGAATTCTGATGAGTGCGACCCTCGAGCCGATGGACGCTTTCACCGAGGTAACGGGACTCCAGTACCTCGAACGCGAGCAAGATCGACCGGTCGTCGAACGGCGGTACGGACTCCACTTCCCCGCTGAGAACCGCGAGAGCTTCGCGGTCGCCGCACCGAAATACACCTACGATAATCGCGGCAGTCCGGGAGAAACCAATCCGACGCGGCGGTCCTACGCCGACGCGATCGCGAAGGTTGCGCAGCTCTCCGGCAACGTCCTCGTCGGGATGCCCAGTTACGCCGAGGCCGAGTGGACCGCCGGCGTCCTCGAGGATCGGGTCGAAAAGCCGGTTCTGCTCGACGCCGCGAGCGACGACGAGACTACGCAGTCGCTCAAAGACGAGTTCTTCGCGGGCGACGGAAAGGTGCTCGTCACGAGCCTGCGGGGGACGCTGACCGAGGGCGTCGACTACAGCGGCGACCGCCTCGCCGCGGCGGTCGTCTGCGGCGTTCCGATCGTCAACACCTCGAGCCCGCGGACGAAGGCCGTCCGCCGGGCCT
>NZ_JAQIVI010000482.1 GCF_028618695.1 Natrinema soli
CGCGCTCGTCGGCCTCTTCACGGCCAGCGTGCTCTGGAACGCGCCCGACCCGGCCGACGAAGCCGACGCATGAGCGCTCACGGGCCGACCGCGATCCCGAGACGGGCCGTCGAGGACTGGCGGGAGACGACCGTCGACGGCGACTCGAGGGTGACGATCGTCCGGACGAAAACCCCGCGGAACCGGCTCGACGAGTTCCTGTTCGACCTCTTCGGGACGAGCCGAGAGCGCGAACTCACGTTCGACGCCGTCGGGACGACCGTCTGGCGCCACTGCGACGGCGACCACACCGTCGCCGAGATCGCCGCGGTCGTCGCCGACACGCACGACGACGAGCGCGTCGACCCCGTCGACGAGACCCTCGCTCACTTCCTCATGCAACTCAAGGAGCGCGGGCTGATTCGGTTCGAGAACGAGTGAGAACGGCCGATCCACCGAATCGAACCGGGCGGAGAACGGAGTGCGGGCGGAGAACGGAATGTGGGCGGCCGTCGCGAGTGAGAGAACGAGTATGTCGAGGGACGGCTGCGCGGGTAGATCAGGGCAACTCGACGGCGACGTCTTCCTGCAGGCTCGCGGCTTTGACCGTGTTGTAGAGCAACATCGCGCGGGTCATCGGGCCGACGCCGCCGGGGACGGGCGTAATCGCGCTCGCCTTCTCCTCGGCGCTCTCGAACTCGACGTCGCCGACGAGTTCGTAGCCCTTCTCGGTGTCGGCGTCGACGCGGTTGACGCCGACGTCGATGACGATCGTCCCGTCCTCGAGCATCGAGCCGTCGATGAGTTCGGGGACGCCCACCGCCGCGACCACGATGTCCGCACTGCGAGTCTTTGCGGCGAGGTCGTCGGTTCGGGAGTGACAGACCGTCACCGTCGCGTTGCCGTCCTCGGCCTTCTGGATCAGCAGGTTCACCAGCGGCTTGCCGACGATGTCCGAGCGGCCGACGATCGTTACGTCCTTGCCCTCGGTGTCGACGTCGGCGGACTCGAGCAGTTTCTGGACGCCGTGGGGCGTACAGGGACGGAATCGGGCGTCGCCGGCGACGAGCCGACCGACGTTCTCGGGGTGGAAGCCGTCGACGTCCTTGCTCGGGTCGACGCGGCGGATCACGTTGCGGTAGTCGACGTGGTCCGGGACTGGGGCCTGAACGATGTAGCCGTGGATCCCGGGGTCGTCGTTCAGGTCGGCGATGGTATCGAACAGCGCTTCGGGCGGCGCGTCGCCGTCGACGTCGACGTGGTGGCTCTCGATGCCGACCTCCTCGCAGTCGCGCTGTTTCATGTTCACGTAGGTCTGGCTCGCGGGGTCGTCGCCCATCAGCACGGTCGCCAGCCCCGGCCGCGAACCCGCGTCCGCGAGAGTCTCGATCGCATCGGTCAGATCGTCCCGAATCTCGCTCGCGACGGCGTTGCCGTCGATGATCTCGGTCATTATCTGAGTGGGCGGCCGCGAGGCTCATTAATCCCCGGATTCGTGCCCAGAACAGCCCCAGAGTTAGGTCGAATACACACGTCCGTGTATAATTCGCCTCAGAACCGCGTGTCGAGGAACGCCCGGATCGCGTCGGTTACTGGCTCCGGATTCTCCAGCGTCGAGGTGTGGCCGGCCTCGGGAATCAGTTCCATCTCGGCGTCGGGTAGCTCCTCGAGCATCGGCTCGGCCCGCGACGGCGGGAGCGTCGAATCCTCTTCGCCGTGGACGATGAGTACCGGGACGTCGATCTCCGAGAGTCGATCGGTCACGTCTGCGCGACCGAGCCACGAGCCGAGCTCGTGGTAGACGGCTTTCCCGGAATAGGTCGCCCAGCGATCGACCCACGTTTCGACGAGCTCGCGGTTCTCCTCGAGCGTCGTCTCGCCGAACAGTTCGGCCGTCGACCCCTCCGCGATCTCGCGGGGTATCGGCTCGAGCACATCTGCGTACGGCTCCACGAGCGCGCTGTACTCCGCGCGCTCTTCGTCGGGATGGGGGGCGGCTATCGAGTCGATCAGGACGAGCCCGTCGACTCGCTCCGGGTACTCGAGGGCGAACCGTAGCGCCAGGAAGCCGCCCATCGACATGCCGCCGATGACGGCGCTCTCCTCGCCGATCCCGTCGAGCAGCGCGTCGCAGTCGTCGGCCAGATCCCACAGGTCGTAGCCCGGCGCGTACCGATCCGTCCGCGCCCGCAGATCGTAGGCGACGGCCCGATACTCGTCTTTCAGGGCCTCGAGTTGGGGCGCGAACATCGTCCGATCCATCAGCGTGCCGTGCGCGAAGACGACGGGCCGACCCTCGCCGACGTCGGTCGTCAGCGCGTCCGTTCTGGTCCGGTACATCTCCGTGGCCGTCTCGTCTCCCATGCGATTCGGTAACGGGAACCGTTATGAAAAAGGTATGTCACGCGGAAGGAGCAGACCGACACACTGGATGAGGGAGTCAGAGCCGAGCCAGTCGCTCGAGCACCGGCACGGCCGCTAGCGGTTCATCCCCGGTTCGGCCACGTTCCACTGGGTCGTGTCTCGCGCGTCGGTCACGACCAGCGCGTACTCGTCCACGACCCCCTGGTACTCGGTCGTCTCGGCCGCGTCGATCAGTATCCGGGCCTGTCGATCGTGGATATCGCGGGCGAACGACAGCGCGTCCGTATCCACGCCGACGGCCTCCGCCTCGAGTTCGGAGTTCAACCGCTCCGTCCAGACGTCCTCGGGCAGCAAACAGATGGCTCGCTCGTCGACCGACAGCGGCGGGACGCCGGCGACGTGATCGCCCGTCCCGACAAGGTCGTGGGTCTCGACGGCCTCGAGGATGCCGATCACGTCGGCCTCGGCGATATCGCCGTCGGCCTCGGCGAGGACCGACTCGAGCACGTCGGGATCGATCGGCGCGTCCATCGTCTCCGGACGGGGCGTGGGATCGCCGCGGTCCTCGCGTTCGATGACTTCCTCCGCGACGGGGTCGCTGTCGTCCGCGACGTCCGGCAGCGGTTCGGCGCGGTAGCTCTCGCCGTCGTCGAACCGAACCGGAATCAGACCGATCGTCTCGCCGCTCGTGATGGCGTCGAACAGCAGCGGCCGATCGGTCTCGTAGGTCTC
>NZ_JAQIVI010000483.1 GCF_028618695.1 Natrinema soli
GAGCCGGTAGGCCGACGCGTCGCCGTCGGGTTCGGGCCAGTCGGCCTCGACGACGAGTCCGTCGCCCCGGAGCTTGTTCCAGCACTCCTCGCCGAGATGCGGGGCCATCGGCGCGATCACCGCGGCGAGCGTCAGCATGCCCCGCTGGTAGACGTCGTCGTGTGGTCGGTCGTACTCGCGGTAGCGCCGTAGCAGGCGCGCCAGTTCCCGAATTTCGGTGGCTGCGCGGTGGAACCGGAACCGATCGTACTCCTCGGTAACCGCGGCGATCGTTCGGTCGATCTCGCGGTCGACGTACTCGTCGTGCTCCCGTCGTTCGATGCGAGTGTCTCCCGCCTCGACGAACGCGGTCGCCATCCGGTAGAGCGTCTGCTGGAGGTCGTAGGCACCGCGGACGTTGTTGGCGGTCCACTCGAAGTCCTGTTCGGGGTGGGCCGCCGAGAGCACGAACAGCCGCGTCGTCTCCGCGCCGTACTCCTCGGGAGCGACGACGTTGCCCTTCGAACTGGACATCTTCTCGCCGTCGTACAGCACCGTCCCCTGGCTCTTGAGTTCTCGAATGGGCTCCCGTTGCTCGAGGAGGCCGATATCGGCCAGTGCCTTCGTGAAGAAGCGGCTGTAGAGCAGGTGAAGGATGGCGTGCTCCTCGCCGCCGACGTAGACGTCGACGGGCATCCAGCCGTCCGCGCGGTCGGCGTCGAACGGCGCGTCCGCGAGGTCGGGCGAGAGGAAGCGCAGGAAGTACCACGAGGAGTCGACGAAGGTATCCATCGTGTCGGTCTCGCGGCGCGCGGGGCCGCCGCAGTCGGGACAGGTCGTCTCGTTCCACGCCTCGGCCGCGTCCAGCGGGTTGCCCGTCGTCCGGACGAACTCCGGGAGTTCGACGGGGAGGTCGCCGTCGGAGACGAGAACGTGCCCGCAGTCGTCACAGTGGACGACCGGAATCGGCGTCCCCCAGTAGCGCTGCCGGGAGATCAGCCAGTCGCGCAGCCGGTAGGTGACGTCTTCCTCGAGCGCGTCGTGGTCGGCCACGAGTCGCTCGCGGGCGCTCTCGCTCTCGAGATCGTCGTACTCGCCGCTTCCCTCGAGCGTACCCTCGCCGGTGTAGGCTTCGCTTTCGACGCCGGACTCCGCCGCCCCGTCGTCGGGAACGATCACGCGCTCGATCGGCAGATCGTGTGCGAGCGCGAACGAGTGGTCGCGCTCGTTGTGGCCGGGAACGCCCATCACGGCACCGGTGCCGACGTCCTCGAGGACGTAGCCGGCGACGTAGACCGGGACTTCCGCCCCGGTCAGCGGGTGCACTGCGGTCGCGTCCGTCTCGATGCCGGAGAAGCCGACTTGGTCCGGATCCTGCTCGCGAACGGTTTCGACGTACTCGGCGACCGCATCGTCTCCGTCGGCCAGCGTCCTCGCCAGTTCGTGGCCGGGCGAGACGGCGAGGTAGGTCGCGCCGTAGATCGTCTCCGGACGGGTGCTGAACACGTCGACGGTTCGGTCACTGTCGCAATCGCCGTCGCTCCCATCGCCGCTGTAGTCCGGCACTTCGAACGAGATCCGCGCCCCTTCCTGCCGACCGATCCAGTTCCGCTGGATCTTGCGGACGCCGTCGGGCCAGCCCTCGAGATCCGCGAGCCCGTCGTGGAGTTCCTCGGCGTAGTCGGTGATCGTGAAGAACCACTGGTCGAGTTCCCGCCGCCCGACGGGCGTCTCACAGCGCCAGCAGACGCGATCTCCGTCGCTGCTCGCGGCTTCGCCGCTCCCCTGATCCGAGGACCCGCCGTGTTCGTCCTCGCGCTCGACCACCTGCGCGTCGGCCAGCACCGTCTCGCAGTCGGGACACCAGTTGACCGTCGCCGCCTCGTACTCGACGAGTCCGGCCTCGTAGAGCCGCTTGAACAGCCACTGGTTCCACCGGTAGTAGTCGGGCTCGCAGGTGGTGATCTCACGCGACCAGTCGTAACCGAAGCCCATCGTCTCGAGTTCCTCGCGCATGCGCCGGATACACGCCTGCGTCCAGGACTCGGGATCGGTCTTCCGCTCGAACGCGGCGTTCTCCGCGGGGAGGCCGAACGCATCCCACCCCATCGGGTGGAGCACGTTGTCGCCGCACATTCGACGATAGCGCGAGTAGGCGTCCGTGATCGCGTAGTTTCGGATGTGACCCATGTGGAGCGTCCCCGACGTGTAGGGAAACATGCCGAGGACGTAGGTCGGATCGTCGGCGTCCTCGTCGAGCGCGTAGACGTCGTCACGCTCCCAGACGTACTGCCAGAACTCCTGTACCTGCGCGTGATCGTAGTGGCTCGTCATTATCGGAGAGATCCGTTGGCTTTCACTCGGTGGGCCGGCTATATCATTGTTCGGCCGCGGACGGCGGCCTCGTCGGGCAGTGCGGTCGACGCGTGACCGCGGGCATCGTGGTCACTGCTTGACCGCGGCCGTTTCCGCGTCGGCGTCGGACCAGCCGGAGCCGCTCTCGGCCGGCGTCGACCCGCTCGAGCGGTTCTTCCCCTCTCACGAAGCACGGGAATCCGGTGCCTGTGGCGCTGTGGGCTGAAATTAACAAAGCGGATGGGCCCGGTATCGATCGGTGAATGTCACGCGTACGCGACGACACCCCATCGGGCGCGGCGTTGCTCGCCACGATTGTGGTCGTCCTGCTCGCGTTCGGAGCACTCGCATTGCTATTCGCCCCGGACATGATGGCCGGCGACCCGAGCGATTCGTCGCTCGAGACGGACGACGACGCGTCGGCCGCCCAGTCGAACGCGACAACGGCGGAGCACTCGAACGAGCGCGAATCCGAGACGATCACCGAGGACCGCGCAGACGATGCCGACGACCCGCCCGGCGATGCCGACGCCGGCGATCCGACCGCCGATACCGGAGACGATTCGTCGCCCACCGACGACGACCCCGATCTGTTCGATCGGATATTCGAGGACGACGAACCGGATACCGGTGGCGGCGAATCGATCGACGAAGATGACACCGGGCCGCCCGAGGACGCTGGGCCGCCCGAGGACGCCGGTCCGCCCGACGATGCGGGCCCGGCGGACGATGACGACCCGTTCGACGACGGTGACGGACCGTTTGGCGACGATGACGGCCCATTCGACGATGATGATACTGGTCCGTTTGGCGACGATGACGACCCGTTCGACGACTGACCACACGTCCGCCCGCGCTTCGCCACGGGATTCGTCACACCCCGTGACACTCCTCGGACTCGACTGACGGGACTCCCTTTACCGGCCTCGTCGTAGCCAGTCCCATGCCCTCGACCGCACTCGTGACCGGCTGCTCCACGGGAATCGGCTACGAAACGGCTCGCGCGCTGATTGCCGACGGCTGGCGCGTCTACGCGACCGCTCGAGACAGCGATCGGGACGGCCTCGAGACGCTGTCCGACCGCGGTGCCGAGATCGCGGCGATGGACCTGACCGATCCCGAGGCCATCGAGCGCGTCGTCGCTCGCGTCCGCGACGAGGACGGCGGCGTCGACTGCCTCGTCAACAACGCGGGGTACGGCCAGTTCGGGCCGGTCGAGGACGTGCCGACGAGCCTGCTCGAGCGTCAGTTCGCCGTCCACTGCTTCGGGCCGCACCGGCTGATTCGAGCGGTCCTGCCG
>NZ_JAQIVI010000484.1 GCF_028618695.1 Natrinema soli
GCTGTTCGACGGCTACCGCGGCGCCCCGGTGGTCGACCGGACCGCGGTGGCCGAGGCGGTCGTTACCGTCGGCGACCTGCTGGTCGAGCGCGAGGAGATCAGGGAAGTCGAGGTCAATCCGCTGCTAGCCCAGTCGGACGACGCGGTTGCGCTCGACGCGTTGGTGACGCTCGAGGACGCGTAGGACCTCGTCGCGGACGCAGGCGTTCGCGCCCGCTCGTCGACAGTGGAGAAAACGCGAAAACTGCGGCGCGTTCGAACGCGGTCAGGCGTCCTGCTGGCTCTTCTCGACGTTGACGTCCTCGAACGCGAGGTCGCGCTCGGTCACGTCGACGGTCATCGAGCCGACGTTCTCGATCTCGGCGTCGATCGTGTCACCACCGGAAATCGCGCTGACGCCTTCGGGCGTCCCGGTCGTGATCACGTCGCCCGCTTCGATGGTCATCCCGATCGAGGCGTACTCGACGACGTCGGCGCAGCTGTAGATCATGCCGCCGGTGTTCTGCTGCTGCTTGGTCTCGCCGTTGAGCTGCAGTTCCATCTCGAGGTCGTGCGGGTCGCCGACTTCGTCGGACGTCGCGACGCACGGGCCGACGATCGTGAACGTGTCGTAGGACTTGCGGTTCGAGCGGTCCTGGTCGCCCCGGACGGAGACGTCGAGAAGGATCGTGTAGCCCAGAACCGCGTCCCAGACGTCGTCGCTGTCGATATCCTTGACTTCCTCGCCCATGACGAACGCCAGTTCGATCTCGTGGTCGACGCGGCGGTCGTTGAACGGCAGTTCGATACCGTCCTCGGGCCCGGCGACGCTCGAGGGGGCCTTGAGGAAGTAGCCCTTGTCCTCGATGGTGAACCACTCCTCGGTGACGATGTCCTTGTCAACGAGGGCTTCCTCGACGTGGTTCTCGTAGTTCAGCGGCGCGGCGATGACCTTGCCGGGGCGGCGTACCGGGGACTCGATGGTGACCTCCTCGCGGTCGTAGTCGGCCGCTTCGCCCTCGTACTCGCTGGCGTCGAGGTCCTTCCGGGAGTACTCCTTGAGCGGATCGTTCGTCTCGAGTCCGAGTTCGTCGGTGACGTCGACGACGCGGTCGTCGTCCGTGAGCAAGCCCAATCGGTCCTCGTTGAATCTGACGAATCGCATGGTAGACCCACTGTCACATGCCCACATAAATAATCCCTTCTCGATCGACGATGCGAACGGGAACGACCGAGCCGTCGTCGTTCGCTCGTTGGGGCGCTTGAGGGCTCCAACACACTTATGGTCTCGTTTGACAAAAATGCGAACATGGCACAGCAGGATCCGGAGGAGCTCCTGGAATTGAGTTCTGACACGCGGAGTATCCTCGAGAAGAACAACCTCCGCCCGCTCTGGGAAGTGGAAGACGATATGGGGGGCCTCCTCGACGACCTCGAACCGAACATCTGGAAGTGGGAGGACATCAAAGCCGCCATCGACGGCATCGAGGAGGACGTCCCGATCGCCGACCTCCCTCCGGGCTTCCAGCGGCGGGTCGCGGTTCCGATCAACGCGAAGCACGCCGTCTCGAATACGATCTACGTCGGCGTCCAGACGGTCTCGCCCGGGGAGACCGCTCCCTCCCACCGCCACGCCGCCAGCGCCCTGCGATTCACCATCGACGGGCACGAGGACATGAAGACGGTCGTCGCGGGTGAGGAGTTCCCGATGCGGGACAACGACCTCGTCACGACGCCCCAGTGGGAGTGGCACGACCACGTCAATGACTCCGACGAGACCGCCGCCTGGCTCGACGTTCTCGATCTCCCGCTGTTCCTCGACACGCTGAACAACTCCCACGTCTTCGAGAACCACGAACTCGAGCGCCAGCCGGTCACGAAGACGCAGGGCTACTGGGACTCCCAGTACGGCCGCAGCCGCCCCGCGCACGAGCAAATGGATGATTCCATCCCCGGCCCGTTTCAGGGGAACAAGGAGCCGACGCCGCCGTACCGCTTCGGCTGGGACGAGATGCTCGAGTCGCTCCGGCAGCGCGCCGACAACGACGACCCGGACCCCTACGACGGGTACAGCCTCGAGTACGTCAATCCGGCCACCGCGGAGGCGCCGCTGTTTCCGACCATGTCCTTCCGCGCCCAGCTGCTCAACGAGGGCCCGACGGACGCCCACTTCCACAACTCGACGGAGATCTACTTCGTCATCGAGGGCGAGGGCGCCACCCACGTCGACGGCGAGGCTCTCGAATGGGGCAAGTGGGACCTCTTCGTCGTGCCGCCGGACAGCCCGCACCACCACGAACCGGACGACGAAGCGATCCTGCTGGGCATGACCGACCGGCCGATCCTCGAGTCGATGAACTTCTACGCCGAGGCTGAAGTCTTGGAGTGAGGGTCGCTCGGTTCGCCTCGACTGTGAGCACCGCCGGCAGCGGTATCGGCGTGTCCGTCCTATGAGGAACCGGCCGACGGGACAACGCTCTTATAGAGCGTCGCCATAACGTTGTCGTATGGCCGATTTCGAAAACCCGTACGTCGACGAGGATCCGTTCGTCCGGGCGCACTTCGACTGTCTCAACTGTGGTGGGAAGCTCTGGGAGTACGCGATTCAACGCCAAATGGTCTGCGAGGACTGTTCCGACGTTTTCTCCTCGGAGGAGGTCTTCGAAGCTAGCGTCGAATCAGCCGCCGACTGAGCCGCCGATCGCGCTGCGTTCGCGCCGAACTCCTCCATCTTCGTCAGTCGTCACCGCACTACCGTTTCCACGCTATCGCCACCGCGGTACCGGACGCGTTTTCCGCGGAGCGGCACGGGAACCGCTCATTCCGCTCTCGTCTGCGTCCATCTGCTCGAGTGTGCCCTCGAAAAAGGGGTTCGACGTGGGCACCCGGTCGGCGCGGTCAGAGCGGGTACTCGCGCGGCTCGCGCTGGATCGAGATCCACTTCGTCTCGGTCACCTCGCGGAGGAACTCTTCAGTGTTGTAGCCACCCATGCCGGAGGCGCCGGTGCCGCCGAACGGGACGTGAGCTTCGTCGTTGATGGGCTGGTCGCCGATGTGGACCATCCCCGTCTCCATGCGGTCGGCGATCGACCGCGCGGTCTCGAGGTCGCCCGCGTGCACCGACCCGGAGAGGCCGAACTCCGTGTCGTTGGCGATCTCGATCGCCTCGTCGATATCGGAGAAGGGGATCACCGGCGCGATGGGACCGAAGTGCTCGTTGCACGCCGCGACCATGTCGTTCGTCACGTCGGAGAGCACTGTCGGCTCGACGACGAGCGAGTCCTCGACGCCGTCAAGGTCGACGATTCCGCCGCCCGTCTCAAGCGTTGCACCTGCGTCGATCGTCTCCTCGACGTATTCGAGCATCTGGTCGCGCTGGGACTCATCGATCACGGGGCCGAGGTGGACCTCGTCGTGGGCGCTGCCCGCGACGAGCGACTCCGCCCGGTCGACGAGGTGGGTGACGTAGTCGTCGTAGATGGCGTCGTGGACGACGTGGCGATTGATCGAGATGCAGACCTGTCCCTGGTGGATGAACGAACCGAAAACCGCCCCGTCGACGGCGCGCTCGAGGTCGGCGTCGGCGGTGACGACGTGGGCGTTGTTACCGCCCAGTTCCATCGCGGGCGTCGCGAGGTTCTCGGCCGCCGTGGCGGCGACTCGTCGACCGACTTCCGTC
>NZ_JAQIVI010000485.1 GCF_028618695.1 Natrinema soli
GCCGGAACCCGCGGCGCTCGATGGCCGCCCGTAGCTCCTCGCGATCGAAGATGCGGACGTGCCCGCCCTCGACCTCGTGG
The DNA here is from genome assembly GCF_028618695.1 of Natrinema soli. Next base: position 81 of record NZ_JAQIVI010000485.1, read on the forward strand.
TACTCGTCCGAGAGCGCCCAACAGATGCGCTCGGGACCCGCTCGAGGGACGCTCACCGCGAGCGTCCCCCCCGGCGCGCAAACCCGCCGGAGCTCGTCCACCGCCGCCTCGTAGTCGGGAATGTGCTCGAGGACTTCGGTACAGCAGACGATATCGAACGCGCCGTCCTCGAAGGGCAGTCTGAGTGCGTCCCCCGAAAGAAAAGTGACCGGCACGTCCGTCTCGCCGGCGATGTACTCCTCGTAATCGTCCCGTGCGGCCGCCAGGCTCTCCCGCTCGAGGTCGAGCCCCACGACTTCGGCGACGTTCTCGAGGGCGGCGGCGTGGACGTGTCGACCCTCGCCGCAGCCGACGTCGAGGACGCGCATACCCGGCGTCAGCGTCACGCGATCGAAATCGATCGTCTCCATCTCAGTCCCCCTGTTCGCGCGTTTCGATGGCGTTGCGGTACGTCTGCACGGTCTCCCGGGCGGCCCGCTCCCAGTCGAACTCCGCGACGATTCGCTCCCGCCCCCGCTTGCCCAGCCGACGGCGGCGGTCGTCGTCCTCGAGCAGGTCGCGAAC
>NZ_JAQIVI010000486.1 GCF_028618695.1 Natrinema soli
GGAGGGGACGGCTCCGGAGCGGACGCGCCAGGGCGAGGCCGCGACCGACGCCGAGTCCGATACTGATCGCGCCCCCGAGACGGTCTACGGGCACGCGACCGCGGTCATTCGGGCGGGTACCGACGGCGTCCGTTTTCTCGACGCCGAGGCCGACCCGATCGATGACGCCGATGCGAGCGAGGCCTACGAGACGCTCGAGACGCTCGAGACCGTGCCGACGACGGTCGTCCTCGACGGGATCCTCGATCAGCGGCTCCTCGATCTGGCGGCCGACCGCGGCGTCGACCGAATCATCGCGCGCTCGCTCGGCCAGTTCACCAAGCGGCCGACCGACGTTCGAATCCACGCGATCGACGACGTCGCCGAGCGGCGGCCGGACACGGAGTGACGAGGCTACTTTTCGCAACTGGATCCGGCCGTCGAACGGAGAATGGGTGGCCAGTACGGTACGGTACCCCACGAGCCGTGTCCACGGACCGAACGGTCGCGGTGTGGCTGTCGACATTGTCGGATGCTCCGAAGCCGAGGTCGGTTCTGACCGTCAGGAAACGGCAATCGAGAGCACCAGCAGGGCGCTGACGAGCGCGCCGGAGAGCGTCGCCAGGAAGTTCACGCCCTGATTCCCCAGAATCGATCCCTCAAGGGTCGCCCCGAGCAGGCTATCGACGGTCATGCCGGCGATACCCGCGGCGACGATTATCGCCGCGCCGACGGGTCCGACGTCGGGGAAGAGCCCGTACGCGATCGCGGCGACGACCGCTGCGCCGGCGACGCCGGCGAGCTCTCCCTGCCAGGTGACGCCGCCGTCCGTTCCGGGATCGACCGGTTCGAGGGTGGTGATCAGCCGCGGCCGCTCGAAGACGCTGCCGATCTCGCTCGAGAGGGTGTCGCTCATCGCGGTCGCGATCGAGCCGGCGAAGGCGAAAAGAAACAGTTCGGGCTCTCGAGGGAGGAAACCGGCGTCGCTGGCCGCGTAGCCGAGCACCGCGACGAGCGCGACGGCGGCGTTGCCGAGGACGTTCCCGCTACCCCGAGCCCCGTTGTTGTCCTCGGCGACGCCGAGTTCCGTCTTCCGCTCGTAGCGGAACTTCGTCGAGAGGCCGCCGATGGCGAAAAAGGAGATGAGGACGGTGAACCAGCCGTAGCCGCCGAGAACGATCGTTAGCAGCCCCAGCAAGATCCCGGTGAGCATCCCCGCGATGGACGCCGTCTCGAGGGCGTACGAGACGTAGCCGAAGCCGACCGTGACGGCGAGTGCGATGACGATTTCGACCGTCCCGATAGCCGGTTCGAGTTCCGCGAGCAGCCAGAGCAGGAGGCCGACCGAGAGGACGATGATCGGGTCGTCGGAGGGGAGCAGTACGTCGCGAAGGAGTGCGGCGAGGAATGCACCGCTGGCGGCCAGGAAGACGACCAGCGGCAGTGCTGATGCGACGGCATCACCGGAGAGCGAGTGAGCGAGCGCCTGTCCGGCGACGGCGGCCGCGAGCGCCGCGAGACAGAAGCTTCCCACGCGAACGACATCGGTGTCCGTTCGCAGCCTGACGAGTTGCGCGCCGAAGTTGCCGTAGCCGACCAGCAGTATCGTCCCGACGAAGACAGCGACCGGCATCGACGCCGCGGTCGCCATGAGACCGAGCGCGACCGCCGCGAGGACGAACGTGATGAGACCGTACAGTCGCGAATCCTCGTAATCGCCCGGATACGCCAGCAGGTCGAAGAGCGGGCCGTCGGTAATCACGTAGGCCCCCAGGAGGACGACACCGGCGACCGCGGCCGCCATCCACGGATCGACGAGCGGAACGGCCAGCGAGAGCGTACAGAGAGCCGCGAACACGCTGGCTCGCCGAACGGGTGCTGTCACGATATCGGTCCCTTTCTGTGGCGATTACTTCAAGGTTCGTGAACGCGGCTCGAGTCGGTTTTCACCGCGTTTAGCGGCTCATTCGGGCCGTACGTGTCGTCGCTGGGCGACCGACAGAGACCCGTAACTCGTATCACAGTCGCCGGGAAACTCACGCGTGTGGGATTGTACGAACGGTACCTCGCCCTTCGGATCGCCCGTCACGGCGGCGACCTGCCCGATCACGTCGCGCTCGTGATCACCGAACGCGATCTGTTAGAGCGAGGCGCCTACGAGACGCTCACGGACTTCTTCGAGTGGGCCATCGAGTACGCCTCGCAGGTGACCGTCTACGTGAGCGTCCTCGACGCGGCGGCGGTACCGGCGCTGCAGCGCGAACTCGAGACGATCGACGCGCCGCGGCCGGTCGCCGTTCGCGGACCGGAGGACA
>NZ_JAQIVI010000487.1 GCF_028618695.1 Natrinema soli
GTCGGCGTCGGCCTCACCGCTGATGCTCGCGAGCGCGAGCGGCGGCTCGAACGAGGCGTGTCCGGTCATTTCAGCTCACGCGATCGATCGCGTCGTCGATTGTGCGGACCACGCGCACGGCGTCCTCGCGGGAGTCGATTTTGATATCGGTTTGGATCGTCGGCCGGTCGAAGTCAGCGTCGTCCTCGGCGTCGACCACGAATGCGTCCGCGAACGGGTAGGCGGTCGCGAGTCCCTCGGTGCTGGGCTCCGCGTTGACGGCCGCCATGAGATCGCCGGCGGGCCCGGAAAAGGCGTCGTCGCCGAGGAACGGCGAGACGGCGACGACCGTCGTCTGCGCGAGCGCGTCCGCGACGCCGGGAAGCGCGAGCATCGGACCGATACTGGTGACCGGGTTCGAGGGACCGATGACGACCGTGTCGCCGAGCGACTCGAGCACGCCCGGCGCCGGCTCGGCTTTCGAGGAGCCACGGAACTCGACGGTGTCGACAGTTGGCTCGCCCCGGTGGGCGACCCAGTACTCCTGAAAGTGCATGAGCCCCTCGTCAGTATGGACGAGGCTGGCGATGGGATCGTCGCTCATCGGGAGGAGATCGATAGTGAGCCCGAACGCGCCGGCCAGCCGCTCGGTCGCCTCGCTCAGCGTGTTGCTGTCGTCGAGGAGACTCGTCCGCGTGATGTGCACGGCCCGATCGCGGTCGCCGATAGTCATGAACTCCGCGACCCCCGAAAAGCGTCGCCAGTTCGCGAGCCGTCGGCCGTCGGTCTGTTTCTCCTCGGAGAGGTACTGTGGTCCCTCCGGCAGTCCGGCGGCCGACGCGATGTCCAGCAGCGCCGAGTTCGTCCGATGCGTGTCGCCCTCGATTCCCCACCACGTCTCGCGGTCGAGGATCCCACCACCCTGAAACAGCAGCGTATCGACGTCCGGCGAGACGAAGAGCCCACCGAGCTCGATGTCGTCGCCCGTGTTGGCGACGACCGTGGTCTCCTCCGGCGAGAACGCGGCAGCTGCGCCGTCCAACAGCTTCGGCGTTCCGGTGCCCCCGGAGAGGAAGGTTACCATACCTGCAACTCTCGAGCGTGGCTACTTAATCGCTTTCGGCCGCTCGCGGTGGCCGGTACCGTCAGGCACCGGTCGTTCGCGGCACGACGTTCGCGTTCGATCGGAACAGGTTGGCCGGGTCGTATCTCGTCTTGACCTCGACCAGTCGATCGTAGTTCTCGCCGTAGAGCAATTTCGCAGGGTCTTCGTTCATCCCGGGGAAGTTGCCGTAGCGGCCCGACGAGACCGACAGCGACTGAACGTCTGCGAACAACTCGCGGGCCCAGCCCACGTTCGCGTCGTCGTCCTCGGCGGCTTCCCAGTTCGCCTCGACGGTGAGCATGTAGGGCTTATCGCGGTGCCAGAACGCGGTCGCGTCCCGCGGAACGTCGGCGACCGCGTCGCCGAGGTGCCAGCAGTCGATCGTCGAGAGCGCCGACGGGGCCGAGTCGGTATACCGGACCATGAGGTCGAACACCTCGTCGGTGAGTTCCTCGAGGAAGATCGACTTCCAGTAGTAGCGCAGTCCGTCCGGGTAGTCCTCGTCGAGCATCGACTGCAGGTCGACGTAGCGCATCGGCCCGCTCATATCGGCGACGGGCGTCGCGCTCTCGCGGAGCGGCCCGAACATATCGTCGGCGTCCGCCGGGTCGCCCC
>NZ_JAQIVI010000488.1 GCF_028618695.1 Natrinema soli
TTGCGCGACGTCTGCACGTTCGCCGAACGCGGCGGCCGTCGACGAGCGCCCGGTCAGCGTGGCGTAGACGAGCAGCCCGGCAACCGCGACCGCGAGGGCCAGAAGCCCGGCAGGAACGGACGTGACGGTGAACAGGCTCACGCCCGTTCCGAACGTCAGCGCGTCGAAATACGTGCTCTCGAGCGTCGGGAAGGCGACGGTGAATCCGGCGTAGCCGATCCCCATGAACAGCAGGGTGAGCCAGAACTGCAGGTAGCCCTCACCGGCGCGGTAGAGCGTCCCGCTGGCACAGCCGCCGGCGTAGGTCATGCCGATTCCGAAGATGAAGCCGCCGACGAGGCCGGTCAACCCCCAGTCGGGCGTCCAGAACCCCTGATAGTAGCCGAATTGATAGGCGATACCCCAGAAGACCATCGTCAGAAGGGTCGCAGCGAGAACCCCCTTCGTGACCCGGGAGTCCTTGTACGCGAAGAAGTCCCGGAACGCGTTCACGAAGCAGAATCGCCCCTTCTGGAGGAAGGCTCCGAGGGCGATTCCGACGACCGCTGCGACGAGTAGCGTTGAAACCACAACAGTGCCACGGGCCCGAGCGACTTAACCCGCAGCCAGCCGGCCGACGCTACCCTGACTGCTGACGCTCCTCTACTGTAGATTACGGCCGGTTTAGCTGCCAAGCGGATCTCTCTCTGGGAAGGATCGCTGCGTACTCCGGCGTAGGTAGCAGCGGTATTTGCGGATCGTGGCTGCGAACACCTCCCACGTTCGAGCCACTGCCGGAGGCTGAGGGTGAACGCGTACAGTCGCCGGAATCGACTCGAGTCCCCTACGCCGGCAGCGAGATCCGACTCACCGGCAGCTTGTACGTTCCGTCCCAGAATTCGAGCGCACTGACCGTCCACCGGATCGGCTCGATCTCGCGGTCGGCCAGCCGCTTCGCGGTCTCGAGGTCGCCGCCGCGGGCGAGCGTCACGTGCGGAACGTAGTCGCGTCCCTCGAGTCCCTCGACCGTCTCGAAGGCGTCGGTGAGATCGGCGTGAATGGCCTCGAGGCCGGGGCTCTCGACGGCCAGGTAGACGACCGGTGCCGACCCCAGCGGCGGGTCTTCGAAGTAGTCGATAGCCGTGATTTCGGCTTCGACTGCGGGGGACCCCTCGAGCGCGCGGTGGGCGCGGTGCTGGAGCTGGGCGACGTGGTCGGCCTCGCCGAGTCGCTTGAGGAGACACGAGTGGTCCTCGCGGACGGTCTCGAATCCGATCAGGTCGGGGTGGAGACGGTTCGCGAGCCGGCGGACGCGACCGGGAACCGGGACGTTGACGCTGTACACTTCGTTCGGTATAGAGCTAGTATAGCTATCAGTCTGATGGTCTCGTGAGCGGAGCGATCGGTTCGACGGGCGAGTCAGAGCCGATCGAGTAACCAGAGGACGATCAGTACGGCGATTGCGAGCTGGATGATGGGGACGAACAGGCCGAACACGCTCGCGAGCGTGCCGAGTATCGCCTCGAGAACCTGGATGACGAGCAAAACGGCGATGAGTCCGAGGACGATCTTCAGCAGCGTTTCGACGTCGAGTTCGCCGCGTGAGTCGATCATACACTCACGTTCGGCAGACTGTGTGAAAAAACATCGCTACTGCGGTCGGAAAGACCTATTTAGACGGCCACGGCATGTTCCCATAATGGACGTGAGGGGGCTACGGGCCCTGATTTGCGTGCTCGTGGTGGTCGCGTGTTTGCTCGCGCTCGTCTCGGTACCGTCCGCTGTGGCGGCTGACACCGGGGCGCAGCGAGCGGCGCTACAGGACGGGCCGGACGGCACCGAGACGGACTCGAACGAGAGCGTGCAACTCGAGGACGCCGATCGGATACACATCGACGTCTTCATCGCCGAGAACGGCTCGGCGCGGGTGATCGCCGACTACCAGTTCGATCTCTACGGCCAGAACAGTTCCGCGGCGGAGTGGGAGTCGCTGCGTGGGAACATTTCGAACAATACGGAGTGGTACGTTGAGGAGGAGCAAGACAGTTGGAACGACACCCTCGAGAAGGGACAGAACCAGACGAACCGCGAGATGAACATCTCGGGCGTGTCCATCACGACGGAGGAGGACGCTCAGCCGCGGGAGATCGGCCACGCGAAAGTCTCCCTCGAGTGGTCGGACTTCGCGCTCGTCGAGGTGACTCGAATCAAGGCGGGCACCGCGCTGTCTGGATTCACGCTGGATGACGGAACGACGTTGCAGTTTCACTGGCCGGATGAGTACACCGTCTACGAGAGCGAGGGCGAGCCCCAGATCGATCCATCACCGAGCGAGCAGGCGGAGGGATCCGTCTCGTGGCGCGGTGAGGCGACCTCGTTCACCGACGACCAGCCCCGGATCGAACTCGCGAAGAACAGCGACTCGAACTCGAGCGCGGAGCAGACCCCGTCCAACGAGGGACCGGCGATGCCGTGGGTGGTCGTCCTCCTCGCGCTGGCGCTGCTCGCGGCCGTCGGTACCGTCGGCTGGCTGGTCGGGCGAAACAGCCCCGGCGGTGAGGGGACCGACATCGGCTCCGACACGGCGTGGCGAACCGACGGCTCGACCGATGTCGACTCGAGTCCGTCCGACGATCACTCGCCGGACGGACCCCCGCCGGAACTGCTGAGCAACGAGGAGCGGGTCCTGCGCCTGCTCGACCGACGCGGCGGACGGGTAAAACAACAGGAGGTCGTCTCGGAACTGGACTGGACCGAGGCCAAGACGAGTCAGGTCGTCGGCGACCTGCGCGAGAACGACGAGATCGACGTGTTCCGGATCGGACGGGAGAACGTGCTTGCGCTTCCAGAGGACGAGTAGCGTCGGTATCCAACCCGTCTGTTGCCTTCTCCTACTTGGGGAGATCTCTGTCTCACTTCGAACCTGTCTCACTTCGAGCCGGTCAATCGGCATGCGGTGGCGCGCGCTGTGCAGCGGTGAATGTCAATGAACCGCGGCACGACGCTGCGCGAGGTCTTTGCGAACAGAGTGAGCAACGGCTCGGAAGACGCGTACGCGTCTTCCGCTGGATGAGCGAGTGAGCGGGGCGACCGAGCGTTAGCGCGGAACCGGAAGTTCCGCGAACCAGACGAAGAGTGCGAGGCCGTGGGCCTCGCAGACCATGTGAACGGGCGCGTCGCGCCCGTGAACAGACGGCGGCGCAGCCGCCGTGAGGAGAAATCGGCTGGGGAAGGCGTGGCGATTCCCCGTTGCCAGTGCGAGCAGAACACTCTGCTCTGCAATCAGTACGCCGTAAGCCGATTGCTCCGTTCTAGCGATATCGATCCCAGTTGTCGGTCTCGTGACCGTGACAGCCAGCTGCTCGGCTTATACTGCGCCAGCACTCTCTCGAGATCGGCCGTGTGTCGTGGTACTGACCGGTGGGAGCGCGATGTAGTAGGATTTAAGGCGATGCATCTGCAGTGTCTGACCAATGAGCCACTCCGTCGGCACGACGCTCGCCGTTCCCGGTACCGACGGGACCCTCGCTCGGCGGCGACCGCGACGGGGCCTTTGAGCCCATTCTTTATTTCACCCCACGTCTCCGGATCGATCCACCATTCCCGAAATTGCAGAATTTTCGGTTAGCAGTGTCTCTACCATTTATTTTCGGAATTGAAACCAATGGGCTTAAGTTCATCCTGTGGGTTTACTCGAGTACGATATGACCCGCGTGGCACTTGCGTTTTCGGGCGGCCTGGACACGACTGTCTGTGTCCCGCTGCTCGAGGAAGAATACGGATACGATGACGTGATCGGCGTCACGGTCGACGTCGGCCAGCCGGCCGAAGAGTTCGACGAAGCCGAAGAAACCGCCGAGGCGCTCGGCCTGGACCATTACGTCGTCGACGCGCGAGCGGAGTTCGCACAACTCTGTCTCGAGAGCGTTCGCGCGAACGCGACCTATCAGGGCTACCCGCTGGGAACGGCGCTCGCCCGACCGGTGATCGCGGAGGCGATCCTCGAGGTCGCGGAGGAACAGAACTGTACCGGCATCGCCCACGGCTGTACGGGCAAGGGCAACGACCAGCTCCGCTTCGAGGCCGTCTGGCGCAGCTCGGACCTCGAAGTCATCGCCCCCGTGCGCGAACTCGGGCTCACTCGCGAGTGGGAACAGGAGTACGCCGCCGAGCGAGACCTGCCCGTCGAGGGCGGCAGCGGCGGCGACTGGTCGATCGACACCAACATCTGGAGCCGCTCCGTCGAGGGCGACGACCTCGAGGACCCCAACTACGTCCCGCCGCGGGACATCTACGAGTGGACCGACGAGCCCGGCAGCGAGACCGAGGAAATCGAGATCACCTTCGAGCAGGGCTACCCCGTCGCAGTCGATGGCGAGGAGTACGAGCCGGTCGAACTCATCGAGTCCCTGAACGAACTCGCCGGCGGATACGGCGTCGGCCGCACCGACACGATGGAAGACCGCATGCTCGGACTGAAGGTTCGCGAGAACTACGAGCACCCGGCGGCGACGACGCTGCTCAACGCCCACGAGGCCCTCGAGGGGCTCGTCCTCACGCAGGAGGAGCGCCAGTTCAAAAAGCAGATCGACCAGCAGTGGTCCCAGAAGGGCTACGAGGGCCTGATCGACGCGCCGCTCGTGAGCGCGCTCGAGGGCTTCATCGGTGAGACGCAAAAGCGCGTGACCGGCACCGTCACGATCCGCTTCGAGGGCGGCCAGGCGCGTCCGGTCGCTCGCGACAGCAAATTCGCGGCCTACTCCGCGGAACACGCCTCCTTCGACACCGAGACGGTCGGCAAGATCAAACAGGAGGACGCCACCGGCGTCGCGAAGTACCACGGCTTCCAGCGCCGCCTCGCGAACGAGGCGATCGCCGCGAACGCGGCCGACGAGGAAGTCGAACTCGCGACCGACGGGAGCGGATCCGACGAGGAATAACAATGACCGAGGAGAGCGCTCACGACGGGTCCGAACTCGAGTCGGACGTCGCTACCGACGGCGGTTCCGACGACGAGGGGGTCGTCCGCCGAGACCGCTTCAGCGGCGGCCCCGCCCGGAGCTTCCTCTCCTCGCTCGCGGCGGACGAACGCATTTTCGCGGCCGACCTCGAGGTCGACCGCGCGCACACAGTCATGCTCGCCGAGCAGGGCATCGTCGCGGACGACGTGGCCGGTCAGATCCTGACCGCGATCGACGCGATCGAGGTCGACGGCCACGACTCATTGCCCGACGGCGAGGACGTCCACGAGGCCATCGAAACCGCCGTTATCGAACGCATCGGCGCCGAAGGTGGGAAGATGCACACCGCCCGTTCGCGCAACGACGAGGTCGCGGCCTGCATCCGCTACCGCCTGCGCGAGGACGTCCTCGAGGCGATCGAGACGACGCTCGCGCTGCGCGAATCGCTGGTCGAGGTCGCTGCGGAGCACGCCGAGACGATCATGCCCGGCTACACGCACCTCCAGCCCGCCCAACCCACCACGGTGGCCCACTGGGCGCTGGCCTACGAGGGGGCCGTCCGCCGCGACACCGACCGGTTGCTCGAGGCCTATTCACGGATCAACGAGTCGCCCCTCGGTGGAGCCGCGTTCGCGGGGACGACGTTCGACATCGACCGCGATCGCACGGCTGAACTGCTGGGATTCGATAGCGTCGTCGACAATTCGATGGACGCCGCCTCGAGCCGGGACTTCCTGCTCGAGACGGTCCAGGCGCTGTCGACGCACGCGACGACACTGTCGGGGCTGGCGGAGGACGTGATCATCTTCGCGAACCGCGGCTTCGTCGATCTGGCGGACGACTACTCCTCGACGTCGTCGATCATGCCCCAGAAGAAGAACCCGGACACGCTGGAACTCGTCCGCGCGGTCGCGGGCGACGCGGCCGGCGGCGTCCAGGGACTGACGACGACGCTGAAGGGGCTGCCCCGCGCGTACAATCG
>NZ_JAQIVI010000489.1 GCF_028618695.1 Natrinema soli
CAGGGCACGCCCGAAAGCCTCGTCCGGGAACACGGCGGCTCGAGTCGGCTCACGATCGAAACGGCGGCCGATCCGGACGCCTTCGCGGACCTCGAGTACCCGGTCGAACGCCCGGAGCGCGGCCGGGGTCGAAGCCCGGACGGTGCAGTCGTCGTCCGCGACATCGATCCGGCCGCGATCGGAACCGTCGTCGACTATCTCGAGACCCGCGACATCGAGTACACCGAGCTCTCGTGGGCCGAACCGGACCTCGAGGACGTCTATCTCTCCCTGGCCGACACGACCGAGCGTGAGCGAACCGATCGGCTCGCGGGCGGGGAGAACGGGGGAAGCGGGCAGAGCGGTTCCGACGAGTCTGATATCGCGCAGGCGGGTGAGACGGCGTGAGTCGAATGGGCCGCGTCGGGGCCGAGACGAGCGCCGGCTGGCGGTCGTTCGTCCGCCGGCGGACGGCGGTCTTCTTCACCTTCTTCTTCCCGGTGATTCTGATCGTCATCTTCGGCGCGCTGATCCGCACCGATCCGACCGGCGAGGGCCTGTTCACCGAGCCGGCGGCCTACTACGTCCCTGGCTACCTCGCCGTCGTCGTCCTCTTCACCCCGCTGTCGCGGATGGGCAGCGAGGTCGCGCGCCACCGCGAGGGCAGCCGCTTCGAGAAGTTGGCGACGACGCCGCTGACCCGCGGCGAATGGCTCCTCGCTCAGACCGCCGTCAACGCCGCGATCATCGGGCTGGCGAGCCTGCTCATTCTCGGACTGGTGGTCCTGCTGACGGGTGCGGAGATCGCGTTCTCCCCGCTGTTGGTGCCGTACATCCTCGTCGGCGTCGTCTGCTTCTGCGGCGTCGGCGCGATGCTCGGCAGCTACACCGATTCCCAGGACGGCGCGGTCGCCGCGAGCAACGCGATCGGGCTCCCGCTGCTCTTCCTCTCGGAGACGTTCATCTCGCTTTCCCAACTGCCCGGCTGGTTCGGCCCGCTCGTGAACCTCTCGCCGCTGACCTACTTCGCGCGAGGGGTGCGGGCCGCGACCT
>NZ_JAQIVI010000049.1 GCF_028618695.1 Natrinema soli
CGACGCGAACACTGTCCGGCCTGTGGCGAGAGGGTGACGACGACGGCCGAGCGCCTCGAGCACTGCTGTCGTCGACCCCGCGTCGGCATTCGGTCCGTCTGCGAGGCGTGCGATCGGCCGCTCGTCGAACTCGTCGTTTCCGAGTCGAGCGCCGACCCGTGGCTCGAGTTGGCCGGCGTGACGGCCGCGGACGACTCGCCGTCCGAAACGGAGGGATCGACGCGCGTCAGTCGTCAGTAGCCGCTGGATCGGCGGTCTCGCCGAGGGGTTCGATATCGACGTCGATTTCGGCGGCGGCGGCCTTGTACTCTGGAATCTTCGACCGCTCGTCGAGCACGTGATTCGTGAGCTTGTTCGCCGAGGCGGCCGCGAAGTGCGGCGTCGTCCAGACGACGCCCTCCTTGGTGTCCTCGGTCACGTGCGCCTCGAGCGTGATCTCGCCCCGTCTCGAACGGAGCCGGACGTACTCGTCGTCTTCGATGCCGTAGCGCTCGGCGTCGGTGGGGTGGACGTCGACGAAGTTCTCCGGGGTCTGCTTGTTGAGCGTCGGCGATCGCGTGCTCATCGTCCCGGTGTTGTAGTGTTCCTCGAGCCGGGCGGTCGTGAGGATCAGCGGGTACTCGTCGTCGGGCGTCTCGGCCGGGGGCTGGTGGGCGACGCCCTCGATGTGGCCGCGCCCGCTCTCGGTGTCGAACTCGTGCTCGTAGAGGAAGGGGTCGCCCTCGTCGCCGGGTTCGTAGCAGGGCCAGTGGAGCCCCTCCTCGCCCAGCAGGTCGTAGGTCATCCCGTGGTAGCTCGGACAGACCTGCCGGAGTTCCTCGAAGATTTCCTCGGGGTCCTCGAAGTCAAATTTTCCGCCGGACGGAGTCCGGCTCTCCGCGGAACCCCGTTCCTCGCTCTCACCAAACAGGCGCGTCCCGATCTCGCTCAGGATCTCGCGGTCGTGTTTGGTGTTCTCGTGGACTTTCCCGACGCCGCGCATCCGCTGGACGCGCCGATCGGTGTTGGTGACGGTGCCGCCGCGTTCGGCCCAGGTCGTCGCCGGCAGGATCACGTCGGCGTACTCCGCGGTTTCGGTCGGGAAGATGTCCTGGACGACCGTGAACTCGAGGTCCGCGAGCCGCTCGGCGACGGCGTTGGCGTCGGGTTCGCTCATCACGGGGTTCTCGCCCATGACGTAGAGTCCCTTGATCGAGTCCCCGGCCTCGTAGGAGATTTCGACGTTCGTGAGCCCGGGTTCGTCCGGGATTTCGAAGCCCCAGACCTCCTCGACGGACTCGCGGGCCTCGTCGTCGTCGACTAACTGGTAGCCCGGCAGGACGTTCGGCATCGCGCCGACGTCGCAGGTTCCCTGGACGTTGTTCTGGCCGCGCAGCGGGTTGACCCCCGTGCCGGGTCGCCCGAGGTTGCCCGTGATCAGCGCCAGATTGATCTCGTTCTGGACGTTGTCGACGCCGCAGGCGTGCTGGCTCATCCCCATGCCGGTGAAGATGGCCGCGTTGTTCGCCATTGCGTACTTCTCCGCGGCCAGTTCGATCGCTTCCAGTGGCACGCCACACTCCTCGGCCGCGGCTTCCTTGTCGAAGTCCTCGAGCGTCTCTCTGAGGTGTTCGAACCCCTCCGTGCGCTCCTCGATGAACACCTCGTCGATCCAGCCCTCGTAGGGGTTTTCGTCGTGCTTCTCGAGGATCGTCTTCAGGACGATGTTGAGAAGCGGGATGTCGGTCCCGGGATTCAGCTGCAAGTGCTGGTGTCGGTCGGTGTCGTCGATCTGGAACGACCGCGTCGTCTTGTTCGCGTGGGGGTCGACCTGGATGACGGTCGCGCCCTCGAGGATGGCCTGCCGGAAGTACTGGCTGTTGGCGATCGGGTGTTGTTCGCCCGGATTCGCCCCCTGAATCCAGAACACGTCGGCCTCCTCGCGGAGGTCCTGCATGCTGTTTGTCATCGCTCCCGCGCCCAGACTCGTGCGTAGCGCCCAGACCGTCGAGGCGTGACACATTCGCGTACAGTTGTCGACGTTGTTGGTGCCGTACCGGCGGGCCAGCTTCTGGAGCAGGTAGTTCTCCTCGTTCATCACCTTCGAGGAACCGAAAAAGCCCATCGCGTCCGGGCCGTACTCGTCGCGAATCCGCTCGAGTTCGTCGACGATGTACTCGTAAGCCTCCTCCCAGGAGGCCTCGCGGAACTCCTCGTCGCCGAACGACGTTCGGCTGCCGGACGAGCTTTGCTCGTCGCTGTCTGCTTTGATCAGCGGGTTGGTGAGCCGGTCCTCGTGGTCGACGACCTCAGTCGCCGCTCCGCCTTTGATGCAGATGCGGCCCTCGTTGACCGGGGCGTCACCCCACGGCATGAACTGCACGTCGCCGGGCTCCTCGCCCGGCTGTACTTTAATTCCACACCCGACGCCACAGTACGGACAGATCGTCTTGATTGGTTCTTGGTTATCGCTTGACATCTGTGGTACCTCCAGGTGTCGCACCCGTTAGACCAACCCACTATCCGAGCATGCATGAGGTTTTCTACCATAGGAGCAGTACGTTGCAACGAGCGACTGCTCGGACAACGCGGAGCGCCGTCCGGAGCGAACGAACCGGACGAAGGAAGGATCCCTCCTCGCCACCAGTATGAGCAGAACGCTGGTCGTCAGTATCACCGGTTGCAACTCCGATTCCCGACGTCCTCATCGGTAGGGAAACGCTAACGGTCACGCGTGCGAAACCGTCACTCGATGGAGTTCACGCGGTCGCTCGTGGAATCCCAGGCGTGCGAGTATCGGGAGCGAGAGCCCCTGTACGCCGTCGAGGAGGAAACGCTCGAGACGCTCCCTGCAGCGTTCGAGTCGGGCGAATACGGCCGGCGGGACGCGGCCTGGGTCGTCAGGTGGTACTACCGGCGGTTCCTCGGCGACTATCCCGACGACGAGCGACGGGACGCAGAAGAGCGGTTCTGGACCAACGACTTCGAGGCCGTCAGAGACGCCATCGCCGACGCCGTCGACGCGAGCGACGCCGCCGCGGCAATCGACTCGCTGACCGCCCTCGAGGCGGTCGACGTCCCCGTCGCCTCGGCGTTTTGCATGTTTATCGACCCCGACGAGTACGTCGTCGTCGGTCCCCGCGAGTGGTCGACGCTCCGGGACGCGGACGAACTCTCTCACTCGTATCCGAATCCGCCGTCGGTTTCGCAGTACGAGACCTACCTCGAGCACTGTCGCTCGCTCGCTGACCGATTCGACTGCGACCTCTGGACGGTGTACCGCGCGCTCTGGCGGCTGTCGGATTGAGCGATGAACGCGGTTGCAGTCGCATTCACTCCGTTCAATGCGACCGCGCACTTTTCCTATCGCTCGACCAACGGTCGACCATGTCCCAGGAAACTCGCCGAACCGAGCGAGCGGGCGTCGTTCTCGCTGGCGGCTACTCGACCCGCTTCGGCGAGGCGGACAAGGCCGTCGTCGACCTCGCCAGCACACCGATGATCCGCCGCGTCGTCGACCGGATCAACCCGACCGTCGACGAGATCGTCGTCAACTGCCGAGACGAGCAGCTCCCGGCGATACGAACGGCGCTCGAGGGCGGACCCGACGCGTCATTCGCGGTCGATCCGATCCCCGACCGCGGACCGATGGCGGGGATCATGACCGGACTCGGCGAGGCGACGGCGGAGTACGCCGTCGTCGTCGCCTGCGACATGCCCTTCGTCGAGCCAGCCCTCGTCGACCACCTTTTCGACCGGGCGGCTGGACACGAGGCCGCGGTGCCGCGGCTCGAGGACCAGTGGTTTCAGACGACGCAGGCGGTCTATCAGCCCTCGGCGATGATCGACGCCTGCGAGCGCGCCCTCGAGCGCGACGAGCGCAGAGTCGTCGAGCCCCTGCTGGACCTCGACTACGTCGTCGTCGACGAGGACGAGGTTCGCGAGTACGCGCCGCTCGAGACGTTCGAGAACGTCAACACCCGCGAGGAGTTCGAAGCGGCGCTCGAGCGTCTCGAGGAGAAATAAGTCCGGCTAGCGCTCGAACACGTCGACCACCGGGTCGTCCGCGAGCATCCGCGCCGAGACGACTCGCGTCACGACCGGCGCTCGCTCGAGCAACTCCCGTCCGATATCCTCCGCGACATCCCGCATCTCGGCGTCATCGACCTTGTTGAGTAACGGGACGACCGTCGCACCGTCCGGAACAGCCGTCAGCCCGCCGTGCTCGCTCGCGATTACTCGAGCGACGTCTTCGGGCCCGATTGCGTCGCCGCGATCGAGCCCGGTGATCGCCGCCACTCGCTCCGGCCGGTGGACGTGATCGGCCGAGAGCGGCTTTCCAACGGCCTGCACGCTCGCGATCGGGACGACGGTGTCGACGTGGTCGGGAAGTTGCGGTTCGCGCTCGTTCGGTGCCTTGAACTCTCGCGTCCGCGCACCGTCGGCCTTGACGAGAACGAGATCGGCGACGCCGGCCGCCGCGATATCGTCGACGATTTCGGGATCGTACCCCGCGTACCGGTCTTCTCCCTCCCGCTCCGGGACGACGCCGAGGGGCCACGCGTCCGCTCGCTCGAGCGCCGCGACCGGGTCGTCGGTCACGACGACTTCCTCGACGTGTCGATCGAAGATCGGGATCCGAACCGTCGCCGTCACGACCGCTCGCAGGGATCGATCGCGGGCGGCGCGTGCGGCCAGTGCGTAGAGCGTTGTCTTCTTGCCGCCCGCACCGACGACGGCGACGACACCGGACTCAGCTCGGAGCGCCTCGAGAACGTCCATACCGGACCTACTACCGGACCCGGCTAATCGTTTGGGTCCGTGGCCCCGCGGCCGTCGCTCGAGTCCGCCGCAGCGAGGGCGGGTTCCGTCCCTGCTCTTTTATCGGCTCTAAGGCGTACTGAAACGGAGAGCGACGATGGGTTCGATTCTCGTGAGCTACGGTAGCGGTGAGGGGCAGACGGCGACGGTCGCCGATCGAATCGGCGACGTGCTTGCCGACCGCGGGCATGATGCCACCGCGACGAATATCGACGAGGTTCCGGCGGACTTCGTCGCGTTCGTCGAGGGTCGGCTTTGCGTGCGGCCGCCCGAAATGGCTAGCGGAAACTGACTGCCTCAGTACTACAGCCCGAGTATCTCCCGCGCCTGCGCCGGTGTCGCGACCTCACGACCCAGTTCCGCCGCGACGCGGACGACGCGTTCGACCAGTTGTGCGTTGCTCTCGGCGAGTTCCCCCCGCCGGTAGTAGACGTTGTCCTCGAGCCCGACGCGAACGTGCCCGCCGAACAAGAGCCCCATCGTCGCGAAGGGCAACTGGTGGCGACCGAAGCCGAGCGTGTTGAACAGCGCCCCGTCGGGAAGGTTGTCGATCGCGTTCAGGAAGTTTCGCGGCCGGGGCGGAGTCAGCGTTCCGGGGCCGAAGATCAGCGTCGCGTACACCGGCTCGGCGAGGTCCCGACGCTCGAGCAGGCCGCGGACCTCGTTCAGATGGCCGTCGTTGAACACCTCGAGTTCGGGTTTGATGCCGCGGTCGACCATCTCCGCGTGGAGCGAGTTGACCAGTCCGCGGGTGTTCTCGCTGGTGAGGTGGTCGTAGCGGTTCAGCGGGCCCATGTCGAGCGAAGCCATCTCCGGTGCGGGATCGGTTCGCAGGGGGAAGTGACGGTCCGCATCGGGCGCGCCCGTGCCGCCGGTGGAGTGCTGGATAATCACGTCGTCCGCGTAGCGTCGAATGGCGTCGTCGATCTCCTGAAAGCGCTCAGTTGCGAAGCTCCGCTCGCCGTTCGGTCGGCGCGCGTGGACGTGGACGACGGCGGCTCCGGCGGCCTCGGCCTCGGCTGCTGCCTTCCCGATCTCCGCTGGCGTCTCCGGGATGTGGGGCGACGTTTCCTTGCCTTGCACGCCGCCGGTCAGCGCCGCCGTGACGATCGCCGGTTCGCCGGCGAGGAAGTCCTGATAGGTCACGCGTCCTCACCTCCCGTTTCGTCCGCGCCGGTAGCCTCACCGACGTCCGCCGCGGTGTCGGCATCGTCGGCGTGCTCGCGGTAGATTTCGCAGTCGCGGTCGTGTGCGAGGTCGTAGCGGTCGGTACAGATATCGGCTCGCATCGGCTGGACGAACCGATCGGCCGCCGTGCAGTACGCTCGCGCTTCGTCGAACGGGTCGCGGTCAGGATCGTCGGACCCGTCCCGGTACTCGAGATATGGACAGCTCATACGTGTCGTTACGTCCGTGGGGTGTTAACAGTCGCTGTTGGTTCGGCCACTCTCGAGGTGCCAACTCGAGCAGGTGCCCGACCAGTAACCCGCGCGTCCCCCGGTGACGCGAACGCGAGCAAACGATTCAAGCGGGGAGTCCCTAGGAACGGTAATGTCACCGAACACACCCGGACTCCACCACGTCACGGCGATCGCTGGCGACCCGCAGGCGAACGCCGACTTCTACGTCGGCACGCTCGGCCTGCGATTCGTCAAGCGGACCGTCAACCACGACGACACGGGCACGTACCACTTCTACTTCGGCGACGGCGAGGGCTCGCCCGGAACGAACATAACCTTCTTCCCGTGGACCGACCAGGGTCGCGAGGGGCAGTTCGGAGCCGGGCAAACCCGGACGACTGCCTACGGAATTCCCGCCTCGTCGGTCGCCTACTGGCGCGACCGCCTCGAGTCCGCCGGCGTCGACTACGCGGAGGAATCGCGGTTCGACGAGACCGTCCTCCAGTTTTCGGATCCGGACGGGATCGGACTCGAGCTGGTGGCGAGCGAGGCGCTACGCGCTTCGGGCCAGGTGAACGGCGACGCCGCGAACGACGACACCGAGTTCGACGCGACACCGTGGGGCGAGAGCCCGGTGCCGACCGAACACCAACTTCGGGGCTTCTACAGCGTCACGCTGGCGGTCGACCAGTTCGGCCCCACGGAAACGATCCTGACCGACGTGCTGGGGTACGCTCTCGAGGCC
>NZ_JAQIVI010000490.1 GCF_028618695.1 Natrinema soli
CGTCGATGCGCTCTGCCATCCGCATCGCGCGCTTGTAGTCGCTCGTGAAGACCGCCGCGTCGAGCGCGAGGTCAGAGCCGTTCGCGATCTCGAGGGCCTCGGCCTCGTCTTCGAAGGTCGTGATCGCGGCGATGGGGCCGAACTGCTCCTCGTCGACGATGCGGGCGTCGTGCGGGACGTTCGCGAGCAGCGTCGGTTCGAAGAACTGGGTGGCGAGTTCGTCCGGGACGCCTTCGGGTGCGCGGCGGCTCCCGCCGCGGACGAGATCGGCTCCCTTCTCAAGGGCGTCCTCGACGAGCGTCTCCACCCAATCGGCCTGCTCTTCGCTGATGAGCGGGCCGAAGGCGGTGTCCTCATCGAAGAGGTCGCCGGCCTGCCAGGCGTCCATCTGGCCGTCGATCAGGTCGACGAGGTCGTCGTGGACCGACTCGTGGGCGAGCACGCGCGAGATGGCCGAACAACGCTGGCCGGCGTACTTGAAGGATCCTTTGGCACAGTTGCCCGCGACGTCGGAGAGGTCGGCGTCGTCGAAAACGACCGCCGGAGCGTTGCCGCCGAGTTCCATGTGCAGGTTCACCATGCCGCTCTCGCGGGCGACGTGTTTGCCCGCGCCCGAGGAGCCGGTCATGGCGATCGCGTTGACGCGGTCGTCGCCGGCGAGTACGTCGCCGATCTCGCTGGCCTCGCCGGGGACGAAGTTGAACGCGCCGTCCGGAATCCCGTCGACGTCGGCGATGACGTCGGCGAGGATCGCCGCGGAGATGGGAGTTTTGCTGGCGGGCTTGAGCAGCACGCTGTTACCGGCCGCGATCGCGGGTGCGACCTGTAACGCCGTCGTCGCGAGCGGATAGTTGTAGGGCGTGATACAGAGGACGGCACCGATCGGCTCGTGCTTGACGATCGCCTGCCACCCCTCGTGCCCCGCCGTCGATCCCTCGCGGTACTCGCCCGTGCTGACGACGTTGCGCGCCTCCTCGGCCGCGCGATCG
>NZ_JAQIVI010000491.1 GCF_028618695.1 Natrinema soli
CGGCGCGAAGCGCCGCGGAAAGGCGAGCGGCAAAGCCGCGAGCCAAGGACGGCGAGTTCGAACTAGTCTACCAGGGCCGCCTCGACGACGCGTTGAACCCCGACGACGAACCGACCCGGATCCACATCCGCGAAGCCATCGACGCCGTGCTGGCGGGCGAGGACGTCGACCTCGAGTGGCAGCCGTCTCGAGGCTGCTCGATCAAGTGGAAAGATCAGTAAATCTGTTCTCACTGCGTTTCCAGCGTATTTCGAGCCGAATTCAGCGAGGCGTTCGGCCCCAGACTTTAGTCTCCGGTCGGTGTGGAAGAAGTCGGTATGAACCAGAAACCTCGCGACAACGTCCTCCGCGAGACCCTCGAGTCCGGCGAGGTCGCGCTCGGGGTCCTCGAGAACACGTACAGCCCGACGGTAGTCGAACTCTACGCGGCGCTCGGCGTCGATTTCGTCTGGATCGACCTCGAACACGGCGGTCCGAGTCCGCGGGACGCGGGCCGACTGGAGGACCTGCTCCGCGCGGCTGACGGCACCGACACGGAACTGCTGGTGCGCGTCCCCGATACCGACCCCTCGCTGGTTCGAAAGGCCCTCGACGCCGGCGTCCGGAACGTCTTTCTTCCGCGGGTCGGGAGCGCCGAGGAACTCGAGGCGGCGGTACGAGCGGGCCGGTTCGAGTACGACGGCGAACCCGGGCGGCGCGGCATGGCCAACCCGCGTGCCAGTCGCTGGGGGCTGACCGACGAGTACGTGACCGGCGAGGACGACTCGGTCGTCGTCGGCGTCACGGTCGAAACCCAGTCGGCCCTCGACGAACTCGACGACATCCTCGCGGTGCCGGAACTCGGCTTCGTCTTCATCGGCCCGCTCGATCTCTCGGTCTCGCTGGGCCATCCGGGCGAATTCGACCATCCGGCGGTCGAGGAGGCCGTCGAGACGATCAGGTCGGCCGCCGTCGATGCGGACGTGCCGGTCGGTGGACTCGGATTCGGCATGGATGACGTCAACGAGAAGGCCCAAAACGGGTATCAACTGCTGAATATCGGGACGACGGCCGGTGCGTTACAGTCCTCGGTCACCGGCTGGCTGGACGACTACGACGGCGAGTGATCGGTACGCGGCTCGAACCGGACGGCGCGATGGCCACGTTACCGTTGGACGGCACGCCGGTACTGGACCGGCCACTGCTTCGCGACGGCCTCCGAATCGCGCTCGAGGTCGCCGGCCGCGCGGAGTCCGAAGTACGGATCGCGGAGGAACTCCCGACCGACG
>NZ_JAQIVI010000492.1 GCF_028618695.1 Natrinema soli
GCCTGCTCGGGCACGCGCTGTTCGGCGTGGTCCTCGGAGCCGTCTTCGCCGCGGTCGTCGATCTCCGCGATCGCACCCCCGAGACGCCGCTGTAGCGGGACGGCACCGCTGTCTCGCTCCGCCCGTCGTCTCCTCTCGACCGACGCGTCTCGTCCCGCCTGCTCGTCCCCCTTTTCACTGTCCTGCCTTCACCGTACTACTGTTACCAGCTTCGAGCGTCGCCCCAGTACCCGTCTCGGCATGCGGCCGGCCGTGATAGTTGACAGCCTCCCAACCGATGACTGTTTATTGACTGACCAGCCATTCAGTAGTAGAGCTGACCCGCTATGGATGCAATACATGTCGACGGCGTTACCAAGGAATTCGGCGACGTTACCGCGGTCGACGATCTCTCGTTCGCGGTCGAGCGCGGCGAACTGTTCGGCCTGCTCGGCCCGAACGGCGCGGGCAAGTCCACGCTGATCAACATGCTCGTGACGCTTCTCCCCCCGAGTACCGGCACGGCAACGGTCAACGGCCACGACATTAGAACCGAAAAAGGAGCGGTTCGGTCCAGTCTCGGCATCGTCTTCCAGGAACCCGCCCTCGACGAGGAGCTCACCGGTGCGGAGAACCTGGCGTTCCACTCGCGACTGTACGGACAGGATCGGGCCGAACGCGCCGAGCGCGTCGACGAGGTGCTCGAACTGGTCGGACTCTCCGCCGAGCGCGACGACCCCGTCGGCACTTACTCCGGGGGGATGAAACGCCGCCTCGAGATCGCCCGCGGGTTGCTGCACGAACCCGCCGTCCTCTTCCTCGACGAGCCGACCGTGGGGCTCGACGCGCGCACCCGCCGCGACACCTGGGAGTACATCGAACGGCTGAACGCGGAGGCCGGCGTCTCGATCGTCCTGACGACCCACTACATCGAGGAGGCCGACCACCTCTGCGATCGCGTGGCGATCGTCGACGACGGCGACATCGTCTCGATGGACTCGCCGTCGGCGCTCAAAGCGTCGCTCGGCGCCGACGTCGTCGCCCTCGAGTTCGCGAGCGACGACGACCCGACAGCACTGTTCGACCGGCTCGAGGGGCAGCCGTGGAGCCGCGAGTACACCGCGAGCGACGACGGCGTCCGGGTCACGGTCGACGACGGCGACGCACGGATCGCCGACCTCGTCCGACTGGCCGACGACGCGGGCGTCCGCATCTCGTCGGTCGATCTCCGCGAGCCGTCCCTCGAGAACGTCTTCCTCGAACTGACCGATCGCTCGGCGGCGGGCAGCGACCGGAACGGGGCAGCCACCGGGGACCGGACCGTGATGGCGAGCGGTGACCAGACGGGGAAGGCGCTCGAGTCCGACGACGGCGGTGAGGCGGGCGGAGGGACTGCGAGCCATTCGATGGACTCGAGCGGTCGCTCGGGTGGAAAGGGAGGCGACGATCGCTCGAGCGCGGTTTCCACGGAGGATCGGCCATGAAACTCGTCGACCCGCAGGCGATCTACGGGCTCTGGCTGCGCGATACGAAGCGATTCCTCCGATCGCCGTCGCGTATCGTCGGCTCGCTGGCGATGCCGCTGCTGTTCCTCGTCTTCATGGGGTTCGGATTTCAGGGCGCGGCGATCCCGGGCCTTCCCGAGGACGTCGACTATCTGCAGTACCTCGTGCCCGGAATCGTCGGCTTCACGATGCTGTTCGGTGCGTCCTTCGCCGGTCTCTCGATCCTCGCGGATCAGGACGTCGGCTTCCTGAAGGAGATTCTCGTCGCGCCCGTGAGTCGCACCTCGATCGTCCTCGGCCGGATCGCGGGTGGGTCGACGACGGCGCTCGTGCAGGCCCTCCTGATCCTCGGGCTCTCGATTCCGCTCGGGTTCGCGCCCGTGAGCCTGCTCTCGCTCCCGATCGCGGCCGCCTTCCTCGTGCTCCTCGCGATCACGTTCGTCGGCTTCGGGATCGCGCTGGCCTCCCAGTTCAGCGACAGCGAGGGGTTCGGTCTGATCGTCCAGTTCGTCATCTTCCCGCTCTTCTTCCTCTCCGGGGCGCTGTACCCGCTCGAGGGGCTTCCGAGTTCGGTGCGGTATCTGGCGTACGCGAACCCGCTGACGTACGGGGTCGACGGCCTGCGAGCGGTGCTGGTCGGCACCTCGTCGTTTTCGGTGCTGCTCGATCTCGGCGCGCTCGTCGTCTCGTCGGTCGCGATGGTCGCGATCGGTGCGGCGCTGTTCCAGCGCGTCGAGGCGGTCTGAGTGGCGACTGCTGTTTCACCACTCAGTTACTGCGTGATGGTGGACGAGGTCGCTACACTTTGTCGGCGATCGGGAGGTCGCCGACGGCCCCGACGATCCGTTCGCGCTCGGATTTCGCCTCTTCCCAGTCGTCGACCAGTCGGCGGCCGATCGCGCGCAGTTCCTCGTTCTCCAGCGGCTCTTCCTCCGGCAGCGCGCGAAGCCGCTCCTCACCCGTGTGCGTTCTGGCGTACTTCCAGTTCTCACCGCGAACGCACGTGGTCGGATTCCGGTTCCGCGTGACCACCCAGGGGTCCGTCAGCGACTCGTAGTCGCCGCCCGCCGCCAGCGTCGAGACGAGTTCTGGCAGCCGCCGCAGGGAGAACGGCTGCGTCACGGTATCGGTCGGTCCGTTGGCGACGACCAGCGGGACCCGGGCGAGCTCTTCGTGCGGGTACCCGCCGTGGCCGTAGCGGCCGTGTTCGCCGAACAGTTCGCCGTGGTCCGCGTGAATCACGATCAGCGGATCCTCGTCCATCTCGTCGAGATCGGCCAGCAGCTGCGAGAGGAACGCGTCGGTGTGTCGAACCGTGTCCTCGTACGCGTCCAAGAGCGCCGCGCGGAACCGCTCGTCGAACCAGTCCGGTCGGCCGGCGTACATCCACATATTCGCCAGGTACGTCATCACTCTCGAGCGCGAGCGATACTCATCGCCCGGGATGTAGGGGAGGTGTGGATCGACCAGGAACGACCACATGAAGTACGGCTCGTCGGCGCTCTCGAGCCACGACGTCATCTCGTCGTAATACGTCTCCCACGACATGAACATGTCCTGGCCCTGCCACCAGTTGAGGGCCTGGACGAGCGCGTAGCGGATCGAGTTCTCCGGCTTCCCGCCCTCGATGAGCCCCTGAGAGAGGTCCTCGTCCATGAAATCCTCGAAGCGGTCGAAGCCGGCATCGAAGCCGAAGTGACTCGAGGTCCACGGATTCGCGGTGAACCCCGCCGTTTCGTACCCGGCCGCCGACAGCCGCTCGGGAAGCGTCCGACGCGATCGGAGGTGCGACCGAATGTGGGTCCGCATCTGCGCTTTGGTTATCTCCGTGCTGCCCGGTCGCTCGACGGCGTGCGATCCCGTCATGAACGTCGTCGCCGACTCGTGCGTCGCCGGCCCCGTCGCGATCGCGTTCTCGAACGCGAGTCCCTCGTCGGCGAGTCGCTCGAGGGTCGGCATCGATCCCGACGAGTCGTCCGCATAGCCACAGTAATCGAGTCGAAGACTGTCGACAGTCAGTAGTATAACGTTCCGTTGATCGCCCATTCTGTCGAGACGCTATTCGGCCACGGTGATTAATACCGGTGTCGTATTCGGCAGTCTCAACCATTTATACGCCGGGTAATAATCTAGCTCGCCCGCCGATAGTCGCTTCATGGCACCGAATCAGACCGTTTCGCTGGACCGCGACGACCACGAATCGATCGCACTCCCGTCGGAACTCGTCTCGCGGATCGAATCTCGAGTCCCCAGAAGCGACTTCGACTCGGCCGCCGAGTACGTGACGTTCGTCGTCGAAGAGGTCCTGGCCACCGTCGAGGCCGAAACCGAAACGGACGACTACGAGGCGGAAGCGCAGGACGAAGTCGAAGCGCGCCTCGAGTCGCTTGGCTACCTCGAGAGCTAGCGATTCACCGAACCGTGTGCGGACCGGGATTTGAACCCGGCTGCGAGACGATCACCCTCGCC
This sequence comes from Natrinema soli, assembly GCF_028618695.1. Next base: position 3,954 of record NZ_JAQIVI010000492.1, read on the forward strand.
GTCTGCGCCTTCGCTGCTGGTCGGGGCCCCACCAAGCCCGGCCCCTCGCTCGCTGGTGGTCGTCACCGGTCATCACGTTCATGGTCGGTCAGCTCGGCTTGTCCGCCGCGGTCTCGATCTTTGGGGTGGCCGACGACCTCCCAAGAGAGTGCGGCGCTATGCGCCGCGGCAAGGCAACGGCCGACGGCCGTGAACCGAGGGAGCGGAGTACTTTTCGTCGAAGCGAAGCGGTATCGAAGATCCCGTGAGGCTGTCGGCACGAAGTCGTTCGAAACGGCGAAGCCGTTTCGTGATGCCCCAAATCTACGATTTGTTAACACGCCGACTGCTCGACGACGTTGTCCTCCGCTGTCGTCGGGCGGCGTCGACGCCCGACTGGAAGCGATTCCTTCGGAATCGCCCAGTCCGAGCGGGTTTTCGCTCTCTCGAACGACTGCGCAAACGTTCGGTTCGCACTGCGCGACTCGTCTCAGTCAGTCCGTGCTCTCGCTCGGTTGCGGTCGGTTTTCGGAGACGGAACGGCGGGCCACTACGACGAGCGCCATCACCGTCAGCAGCGTCGCGACCAACAACAGTCCCGTTCCCGCTGAGAGCCCGACTAGGCCCGCAACGTCGGCGTAGAACGTAAAGAGGAGAAACGCTGGGAAGAGGGTCCCGATCGCGTATCGCCACGGGATCACCAGTGGGCGTGAGAGCTGTCCCGCGCCTTCGAGGTACTCCTCGATCGCGGCCGGACCGAGGACCCAGGCCGTGTACACCATGAACCCGGTCAGGCCGAGCACCAGGAGTAGATCGACGAGGTGGTCCGCGAACAGCGTAAACACCGCGGGGCTGAACGCGTTCACGCCGCCAGTGAGTGCGATCAGCGCGAATAGCCCTCGGGTCGCCGTCGACCGCTCGAGATCGAACTCGTCAACCAGAAACGAGACCGGAATCTCGAGCATACTGATCAGACTCGTCAGGGCTGCGAGGAGAACGACGAGGAAGAAGACCGCGCCGAGAAGTCGCCCGCCGGGCAGGCTCGCGAACGCGCCGGCGATCCCGATGAACAGGGCTCCGGGGCCGCCCGCAGTCGGTCCCGGCGCGAACGAAAACAGCAACGGGAACACCACGAGGCCGGCCAGGATGCCGATACCGAGATTGAACACAGCGATAGCCGAGGCGTCGAGGGGCAGCGAGCGGTCGTCGTCGACGTAGGAGGCGTAGGTGATCATCGTCCCGCTGCCGATCGAGAGAGTGAACAGCGCCTGGCCGGCGGCGTCTCCCAGTACCGATAGGAAGTTCTCCGCGAGGTAGGCACCGTCGAATTCGAGGTAGAACTCGTATCCCTGCACGGCGCCGGGTTGTCGAGCCGCCCAGATCGCGAGTCCGACGAGCAACACGACGACGCCGGGTATCATCACCTTCGTCGTCGCCTCGATGCCGCGTCTGATCCCCGCGGCGACGATCAGAGACGTGGCCGCGAGGACGGCGAGTTGGTAGCCGAACGCTTCGGCACCGTAGCTGATCGCCGCGAAGTGGGTTTCGGGATCCGCGAAATAGGCACCCGTCGCGCTCTCGAGGAAGTACCGAAGGATCCATCCGCCGACGACGCTGTAGAACGACATCAGCATGATCGAGGTGACGACACAGAGCACGCCTAACGCCGTCCAGAAACGCGATCCACCGAGCGATTTGAACGCCCCCACTGGGTTCCGATTCGACCGTCGACCGATCACGAACGCGGCCAGCAATCCCGGAACCCCGACGACGAGGACGATGAGCAGATACAACAGTAGAAAGGCGCTCCCGCCGTTCTCCGCGGTCATCCAGGGAAATCGCCAGATGTTCCCCAGTCCGATCGCACTTCCGACCGCGGCCAAGATGAATCCAGCGCGACTCGCCCAACTCTCACGTACCATCCTGTCTCAGGGAACCGACTCGGCGCGCATAAGAATTGTTTATCAGTGACTCAGTTCATTCGCGGTGACATGGAATCACGCAATCTGAATACGACGCGTAACCCGGTCAGTTCGCATCTGTAGTCACCGGAGGCACTGTGTCCGAGAAGCGGGTAACCAGCCAATAATTACGCTATAAGATGGGCCGATTCGTGAGAGACTCACCGCGTTATTGAACCGGCTTCCCAGTGACGGGGAACCAATCGCCGTCGGCAGATGGGACGCGGATACTGCGGACCGTGCACGTGATGCCATTGACGAGTCACGCGAGGACTTCGATATAACGTTTCCTTAAAAATCAGTCTCGGGGTCGTACCGGGCCCGGATTATCCTCGGCAGTCGCGTTTTCGTTACTTCCCATAGTAGGGACGATACCTTCCAGTCGCTTGCGGGTTCCCGTTCGTCTACCGTCACGCCGTCCTTCGCTTTGCCCAATCGCTACGCGAGGTACCGCCACTAGTGCTCGCGTTCGTCTGGCGTGACGGCGTCGTAGTCGGGAATCTCTCTATTCGAGTGAGGTCTCCCGATATTTCTAGCTCTGGGTGTACTGTCTCCGTGAGGGAACCCCGAAACCATGAGCTACGTCTCGTCCAGTCTCGCGTGACCCCGATTTGTGGGTGGCTGGCTTACTGCACTGGGAGGATTTTCGCTCGAATGGACGTTGACGATACGGAGAACGGTGATGCGCGGACCTGGATTTGAACCACTCCCGAGAACCTGCTCACTTCGTTCGCAGAACCTCGGTATAATTCAAACCCCTCTATCGAGCATTTTCTCCTCACGTCCGTTTTCCGTGAGACGAGTCTCACGACGTGCTGCTCACTACGATCACAGCACCGTTGAAAAGTGCGCGGACCGGGATTTGAACCCGGGCCATGAGCTTGGAAGGCTCAGGTCCTACCACTAGACCATCCGCGCGCATTCCCGGATTTTCGTTCCACGTTTAAGGCTCTTCCTTTTCCTCGTGACCGCCCGATGGCGATCAGCGTCGCCAGCGGCGACGAATCAGCCACCTTCGAGACGGGACTATTCGGTCGTCCCAGTGCCCGCTACCGTCGCATAACAGTTCCCGCTCGAGAGTTCCCACTCGAGCAGCGCGAGGTCGCTCTGGGCGAGGTCGGCCTCGAACTCGTCTGGGGCGTAGATGTGGTAGAATCGGTCGACCGGCTCGCCGCCTGGAAGGGTCCACTCGACCGTCGTGTCGAATCCCTCGGTCTCGTCGAACCGGTCGTGGGCGGTCGACCACGCGCTGACCAGCGCGCGGCCGTCGGGGGCGAGCACCCG
>NZ_JAQIVI010000493.1 GCF_028618695.1 Natrinema soli
CCCGGGCCCGGGTCCGTCGCGGGGTTCGACTCGGGACGACGGTGCTGTTCGCCTGCGTCCTCCTCTCCGTGGTGAGCTGGCAGGTGACCGCGGCCGGCCTCGTTGATCCCGGACCGGCCCCGGGCGGTGAGAAACTGGGTAGTGCGAGCTGGGCCTTCTTCGCACCCGATCCGCCGGACGAGTACAGCTGGTACGTCGTCGAAGCCGAGCGCGAATCAGGCGACCCGATCGATCTCGTCGACGGCGGGACGGTCGATTTCGACCGCCCGCCGGACGCCATGGATCGGTATCCGTCGACGCTCTGGAAGCGCTACGGAACGAAGCTGCGCGGCGGCGGTGGAGACGCCCACCTCGATCCCGCGGCGGCGTACTTCTGTGACCGCGCCCCCGACGACGTCGAGTCGGTGACCATCTACCGCGTCGATCAGTCGGTCGACGCGGACGGCCCGGTCGGCGAACCGGTTCCCCACGAGCGGATCTCGGCGACCTGCTGAGGTGTCCCGGAACGGGTCGTCCGCCCCCACAGTCCCGCCGAATGGACAGTAGAGAGGAGGGGCGTCTCTCCCGGAGCGACCGACCTCGAGAACGCAGACGTCCGCAGGTTCAAGTACGGACGGGCGGCCAGAGCCGCCGTGACCCGTCACACAGTTCCCCGCTCGACCCTCGAGTGGATCGACTCGACCACGGCAGACAGGGTGGACGATGGGACATAGGGCGCTCGTCGCCTACCGGCGACCGGATCGGCTCTACGACCTGCGATACAGCCACTGGGGCGGCGAGACGCTGTCACTGGCCGGCGAGATCACGTCCGCCACGCCGCTGGCCGACGGCTCGGTCGCGGGGCCCCTGGTGGCGGACTCGATCACCCGCGATCGAATCCTGACGGATCATCTCGATCCCTGCGTCCACGAGGCGCTGTATCTGGTCGACCCGGCGGCCGACTACGCGGTCGACGCCTATCGGGTCTGCTGGCTCGAGTGGGGCGACGGCCGCGACGGCGGTCGAGGTGCGATCGTCGAAGCCGATTCCGAGGCCGAGAACTCGGTCGGGCACTGGTTTCGCGCGACCAAGACCACACTGGCCGACATCATCGAGATGGGGGCGCTCTCGCGGCGAGCCGCGCAGGCCTACCTCGAGGCCCGGGTCTGCGAGGAGTACGACGGAACGCTCTACACCTACGGCGAGCCGATCGATACCGAACCCGGAACCGGGTACGAGCCCACGCCGGACCGCTGGCTCGAGGACGGAAACTGGTTCGAGGACGAAAACCGCCTCGAGGACCGATACAACCGCGGGGAACAGACAGACGATAGGGAACGGACGGACGATGGGTAATCGACTGACGACGGGACTGGAGCGGGCCGTCGTAACTCACTCGCCGGTGGTCCAGCGAGCGTCCGCGAGCGTCCGCTGGACGATCTCGTTGCCGACGGCCTCGGCCAGCGTCTCGAACCCGGAGCGTTCGCCCCGATCGCCCGCGTTCGCGACGAGCCGCGAGACGATGAACTCCGGCGTCGAGCGACCCACCGTGCCGAAGCGGGGCTGGTAATCGACGAGCAACTCGAGGTCGGGGTTCAGCCCCTCCGCGAAGATGCCGTCGACCCGCGCTTGCGGGGGCAGCGGCTCGAGGTCGTCCGCGAGGTGGGTGACGAAGACGCCCAGCGCCTCGCGGTCGACGGAGAGCGTGACCAGTCCGTGAAGCAGGTCCGCCGCGCTGCCCGGCTCCGTGATCGCCTCGAACTC
>NZ_JAQIVI010000494.1 GCF_028618695.1 Natrinema soli
GTCGTCGGCCTCGTCACCATCGCTCGCGTCGTGCGCGCCGCGCTGGCCCGCAACCGCGAACTGACGCTCGTCTTCCTAGTGAGCCTCATCGCCGGCTCGGTTCCCGCACCCCTGCACAACATCGGCGAGACGCACGCGTGGACGACGGAAACGATGGCGCTGACGGCCGCGTGGGCCGCAGTGGGTGCAGTCGCACTGTTCGCCCTCGAGTATCTCGTCGGCGGGTTCGATCCGGAGTGAACGCAACGAACGCGACGGGGCGGGCGGCAATCCAACGCACACCGTTCCCTTGCATGCTCCGGGACGGCATTATATCGGTGCCGCTACGAGGGCACGTATGCCAGTCACGGCCCTCTTCGGAACGAAACCGACGCGGGCGGTATCGGTCCGCTCGGTACTTTCGGCGGCGGCGCGAGAGTTCGACGGCGGGAACTGGGCGCGCGGGCTCTTACTCTGTAGTCTCCTCGTCCTCGTCTGGACGGGAGCGGTCGTCGACCTGACCGCACGCCGTCTCGTCGGCGCGCGCCGCCGCGGTCGGCCGCCGATCGCTTAGTCGCCGAAATCGGCGTCCTCGAAGTGTTCGTTCGCGAGGTCGTCGATCATGTCCTCGATATTGTCCTGTTTGTCGTCGTCGAGGTCTTCGACCGCGCCGACGCCGTGGCCGCCGCTCTTCGCCGTCTGCAGGGCGTTCTTGTTGAGGTTGCCGGCCGGATCGACCACCGGAAGCTTGAGATCCGTGAAGTTCTCCGGCGGGAATCCCGACGACGAGAGGATGAAGTGGTCCGCGACCTCCCCTAAGTCGTCAGTATCGAAGTCCTCGAGTTGCGGTTCGTCCCATTCCTCGGTCGTCGTGCCCGAAAAGTCGGGCTCGTGCATCGCGTAGTCGGTCACGAACGCGAGTACGTCACGGCGAAAAATCGGCGTGTTCCTTGCGTTTTCAGCGGGGGTGACGGGCACGCACCGCGTTGGTCGACAGCCGCCGAGACCGTCACGCGACGCCGCTGACGGAGCTCTACCAGCGATGGTGGACGTGTTCGAACACGTGCTCCTCGTAGACGTCACGGACGGCACCGTGAACCCGGTGAGATAACGGCGACAGCTCCGAGACGGTGGCGTTGCTCCGGACGTGCTCCGGCGAGGTCGTCCCCGGAATGACCGTCGAGACCGCCTCGTGGTCGAGGATCCACCGGAGCGTCAGCTCGGCCAGCGACAGGTCCTCGGGAACGTGGGGCTCGAGCGCCTCCACCGCGTCGTGGCCCGTCTCGTAGGGGACGCCGGCGAACGTCTCGCCGACGTCGAAGGCCTCGCCCTCGCGATTGAAGTTTCGATGGTCGTCCTCGGCGAACGTCTGGTCGCGCTCGAGCGCGCCGGTCAACAGCCCCGACGCGTACGGAACCCGGACGATCACGCCGACGGCTTCCCTGCGGGCCCGCTCGAAGAACAGCTCCGCGGGCCGCTGGCGGAACGGGTTGAAGATGAGCTGGACGGTCTCGACGATATCGTACTCGATCGCCTTGAGCGCCTCCTCGACTTTCTCGACGCTCACGCCGGCGCGGGCGATCTTGCCCTCGTCTGTCAGCCGTTCGAGCGCCTCGAACGTCGACGGCTGGTAATACGCCTCGGTGGGCGGACAGTGCAACTGGAGGAGGTCGAGCGTCTCCTCGCCGAGGTTCTCGCGGCTCCGATCGACGAACGAGGAGAGGTGGTCGTAGTCGTAGCGATCGGCCTCGTGCGGGTCGAGTCGCCGGCCGGCTTTCGTCGCGACGAACACGTCGTCGTGTGCGTTGCGCTCGTCGAGGACGTGTCCGATGTGGCGTTCGCTGCGGCCGTCGCCGTACACGTCCGCGGTGTCGACGAAGTCGATATCCGCGTCGATGGCGGCGCGAACGACGTCGCGACCGGTCTCGCCCGAGACGTCGCCCCAGGAGCCGCCGATGTTCCACGTTCCGAGGCCGACCTCGGAGACATCGCGTCCGGTCGATCCGAGTCGTCGATAGTTCATGTGCACCCGTGTTCGCGAACCGGTGTATGACTTGGCTTGGCGGCAACCCGTCGAACCGCCGCACTCGAGACCGTGACGATCGACGGGCGTCCGATGACGACTGAGGGGCGTCCGAAATCAACGGGGAGAGGTGCGTGACGGGGCCGTTGGGCCGACAGCGGCGCACTGTCGTCGCCTGCAGGCTGTGGTACTTTCCCCTCCATCGGGGTAGGAGCGCCCGATGAACCGTATCGACACCGAGACGGACGAGGTTCGATCGCTGGAAATCGGCTCAGTCAGTCAACTCTTCGGTGACGCGACCTTCCCGATGACGACCGACGAGGTGCTCGCGGAGTTCGCCGACGTGGAGATCACGTACCCCCGCCGATCGGATTCGCTCCGGACGATCCTCGAGACGTCGGGTCACGAGACCTATCAGACGCAGAACGAACTCGAGCTGGCGATCATGAACGGGGTCAGGCGGGACGCCGTGGGTCGGCCGCGGTACAGCGACCGCGGGGACAGCCCCCACGTCATCGACGAAGGGATGCGAGGGCAGCAGTCGTTCTGACCGATCGATTCGCGCGGAGAGACGGACGAGACAGCAATGAGTACGACAACGACCACACCCCACGACGCGCTGACGACCGAGCTGGAGCGCCTCTACTACATCGAGCGGGAACTGTGCGACGAACTCGAGACGCTGGCGGCCGACGTCGCGATCGATACCCTGGACGACGGCCGCGTCACGGCGTGTCGGGAGCGACTCTGGACGGCGATCGACGACCACTGCGACGAGACTCACGAGCACTGCGAACGCATCGAGCGGGCCTTCGACGCGCTCGGCGAGGACCCCCGGACCAGACGCGTTCCGGAATTCGACGGCCTACTCGCCGACAAGGAGGCGTTCAACAACGTCGTTCTGAACGACGAACTCCGGCCGCTGTACTACATCGAAACCACCCTGAAACTCGAGGCGATCGAGTGTACGGTCTACGAGACGGTGATGGCGCTCGCGAACTCGCTCGAGGGTGAGGCGGGCGAACGCGTCGTCGACGCGCTTCGGCCGAACTACGACGACGAGCGGGCGATGCGAACGGACCTCGAGTCGCTGTCGGAGAGCGACGCCGTCGAACTGTTGCTCGCGTCGAGCCCGGTCGGCGACGCCAGCCGCGGCTCACTCGATCGGCGATGAGGGTACCCACATCATGAACATCGAAACGCTCGAAGACAGCTTCGGTTTCCAGTTACAGCACGCCTACTACATCGAACGCATCCACGCCGAACTCCTCGCCGAGATGGCGGCCGACGCCGCGAGCGACGACCTCGCCGAGACGTTCGCGACTCACCGCGACGAGACCGAACGGCAGGTCGACCGCCTCGAGCGCGTCTTCGCGGCGCTCGG
>NZ_JAQIVI010000495.1 GCF_028618695.1 Natrinema soli
TTTTCGGCCGGCCTGGCCTGCGCACTGGCCCGCGAGTGGCCCCTCGAGACGGCCCTGGCACTGGGAAACGCGTGTGCGGCACACTTCGTCGCGACCGGTGAGACCGCCGATCCGGTGGCGCTGCGATCGGTGTGCGAACGCGCCGACTGAGAGGGCCGGTTGGAAGTCATTTCCGGGACAACCGCGACCGTACGTGCGGTTGTCCCGATAACCGGATACAACCGACCCGCTGACGCTATCGTTCGCCCGCCATCGCGGAAAAGAGCCGTTCCTCGAACTCGTCGCGACTGATCCCGTCGGAGGGGCCGATTCCGTTCATGTGATCGACCGAGAGCTGCCCGCCGCCCATCCGCGCGTGGCCGCCCGCGCTGGCCATCGGAATGTCGCTGATGGCGTGGCGCAGCGTCTCGCCCATGTGGACCCGGTCGTCGCGCGATCGGCCGGAGAGGTGGAGCGTCCCGTCGTGTTCGCCGTAGACGACGACCGCCGTGACTCCCTCGAGGTGCATGAGTTCGTCCGCGGCCTGGGGGATCGCGTCGACGTTGCCGACCTCGCCGACGTCGCAGACGGCGAACGGGCCCTCGACGCGCTTCTGGGTGATCGCCGTCGCCTTGACCTGCAACACGTCGTCGCTGACCTGCGGGTTGGCGATCCGGTCGAGCAGGTCCTCGTCGATCCCGGAAAACAGGGCGGCGCAGGCGTCGAACTCCGCCCGCGAACAACCGTTCGTCAGGTGGGTCGTATCGGACTGAATGCCGTACAGCAGCCCCGTCGCCAGTTCCGGCGAGATCTCGAACCCGTTCGAGCCCTCCTCATCGGCCATCGTCGCGCCGACATCGTACAGGTACTCGACGATGATCGTCGATGCCGCACCGTAGTCCGTCCGCACGTCGGTGAACTTCGTGCCGGCTCCGTTGCCGGGATGGTGGTCGACGACGGCGACCGGTTCGACCGTCTGGGCTCCGGTGAATCCCCGCGGTGTGTTGTGATCGACCAGCACTACCGCGTCCGACTCGAGCTGCGAACTCGCCTCGATGGACTCGATGTCCAGATCGAGGACGGTCCGGAACGCCCGGTTCTCCTGATGGCGGATCTCGCCGGAGTACTGCAGCGTCGTTTCGGTATCGACCGAGTCCGCGATCTCGGCGACGCCCATCGCACAGGACATGGCGTCGGGATCGGGGTTCGGATGCATCAGTATCGCCACGTCGTCGTGCGTCGCTAACACGCGCTGGAGCCGAACGCCCGGCGGTCGCCGAAACCACCGAATCACCCACCAACCACCCAGGACGAGCGCGACGACGGCCAGAATCAATAGCGAGAGAACGAGCGGATCGAGGGACTGGATCGAGTCGTCGATCGACTCGGATACAAGCGGGTTCACCCCGACGAACGTCACGGCTGTCGGGGCGCTCCGGAAGCTCATATCAGGAACTCAGATCGAACCACCATGAAATTTCCCCTGATTTCCCCCGATTCGGGGTGGAGTATCACCGGTGGACCCGTCTCAGCCGGTCTCGAGCGAGGTCGGTGGCCTCGCACGGCCGGCCTCGAGTCAGACGGACTCCTGTCCGTCAGTTCCGACGCACCCGTTACCCGCCACCCGCCAGACGGGTGCGTCGGTACAGCGGGACAGCAGACCGTCTCAGTCGGCGTCGTCAGCCCGATAGCGTTCGATCGCGTCGCGATACCCCTCTCGAAAGGTCGGATAGGCGAACTCGTAGCCGAGATCGCGCAGTTGCTCGTTCGAACAGCGCTTGCTCGTCAGGATTCGCCGGCGGCCCGCCGCGGAGACGTCGTCGTCCGCGAGCCGCTCGGCCTTCGTCCGCTTCGGCGGGGTTTCGACGCCGCATTCGCCGGCCAGCCAGTCAGCGAACGCCCATTTGGACGCCGGCTCGTCGTCGACTACCTGCGCGACCTCGCCGCGCGCGAGGTCCTCCTCGAGCAGGTACCGGATCGCGCCGGCGGCGTCGTCCCGGTGGACCATGTTCAGGTAGCCGTCCGTGACGGGCCCCTCGAGGTAGCGCTCGAGTCGGTACCGATCAGGGCCGTAGAGCCCGGCGAAGCGGGCCACGGTTCCCTCGAACCCGTACTCCGGCGGGTGCTCGAGCGCGGTCCGTTCGGCCTCGGCGAGCACCTCGGTCTTGTCGGTGGTGGGCTCGAGCGGCGTCTCCTCGTCGACCCAGTCGCCGTTGTGGTCGCCGTGGACACCCGTCGATGAGGTGTAGGCCAGTCGCTCGGGCGCGTTCTCGCGCTCGCCGAATTCCTCGATCGTCGTCCGCAATCCCTCGACGTACACCTCGCGGGCGGCCTCGGCACCGCGACCCCCGCTGCTGGTGGCGAAGACGATCGCGTCGACGTCCGGCACCGCCGCGAGCGACCCGCGGTCGGTGA
>NZ_JAQIVI010000496.1 GCF_028618695.1 Natrinema soli
CCGGCTCGCGCGCCGCCGACCGCCGAGAGCGCGACCGTTCCGGCCGACGCTCGTAACAGCGCCCGACGGGACACGGGTCGATCGCCGTCGCTGTCGTCCATACCAGCACGTTCCACACCGACGACCGCTATGAAACCCCGTTGGCGGTCGCGCTGACAGTCGCCGGCGGTGACTCCTCCAGCGGTTTCAGACGTGGACACCCGGAATCTCGAAGTCAGTCGAATTCGGACTCGAGGACGGCACCCGTCCCCGGCCGCTCGAGGCCGGCGAGATCGATCCGACCGTCGGGCATCGGGACGCCGTCGGCGGGGTCGTCGGCCAGCAACAGCGAGCCGTCGAGGTCGGCGTAGTCCAGCAGCGGCGCGAGGTGACAGGCCGCCGCGATCGAAGCGTTGGATTCGGTCATACAGCCGCACATGACCTCGAGGCCGTGGGCGCGGGCCGCGTGGATCATCCGCTTCGCTTCCAGCAGCCCGCCGCACTTCATCAGTTTCAGGTTCGCGATGTCACAGCGGTCGGCGATCCGCGGAATATCCGCGAGCGTCACGCAGGACTCGTCGGCGGCGATCGGCAGCGTCGAGTTCTCGTGGACGAACCGGAGCCCTTCGGGGTCCGCCGCGGGAACCGGCTGCTCGACGAACGCGAGATCGAACTCGGCGAGCCGTTCGATCTTCGCGACCGCCTCGCGGGGCGTCCAGGCCTCGTTCGCGTCGACGAACAGCCGGACGTCCGGCGCGACCGACCGAATCGTCCGGACGATCTCGAGATCGCGGTCGGTACCGAGTTTGACCTTCAGCGTGCCGTACCCGCGTTCGAGCGCCGTCTCGGTCTTCTCGCGCATCGTCTCGCGGTCGTCGAGTCCGATGGTGTACGACGTCTCGAGCGTCGCCGCCGGATCGAGTCCCCAGTAGCGATACAGCGGTTCCTCGAGTCGCTTCGCGACGAGGTCGTGAAGCGCGATGCTCACCGCAGTGCGAGCCGACGGGTTCCGCTGGACGGTCTCGCGCAGCTTCCGTTCGACCCGCTCGAGTTGGTGAGGGTCGCCGACTTTCTCGACGACCGACAGCAGGTCGGGCAGGACGGCCTCGACCGTGGCGGCGGTCTCGCCGTAGTGAGCGGACGGCGCGGCGGCGCCGATGCCAGTTGGTCCGTCGTCGGCCGCGTCTCCGATTCGAACGAAAACGACCTCCGTTTCGGTCGTCGTCCCGCGGGCGATCCCGAAGGGGTACTCGAGGGGCAGCGAGCGCCGTTCGAACGAGGTCTCGAGCCCCATCTCAGCAGAGCTCCTCGAGCAGGTCGTCGGTCCCGAAGCGGATCACGTCGGTCGCGGGCGCGCCGAGCGCGTCGGCGTACGCCGCGACCGCCTCGCGGGCGTCCTCGTCGTC
>NZ_JAQIVI010000497.1 GCF_028618695.1 Natrinema soli
CGCCGGTCGGGCCGGCGACACCGGTCGTCGAGAGACCCCACGTCACGTCCGCGACGTCTCGGACCCCCTGTGCCATCTCGCGGGCGACCGGCTCGGAGACGGCACCGCGTTCGTCCAGCGTCTCGCGACTGACTCCGAGGTGGCGGCGTTTGGCGCCGTAGGCGTACGTCGTCAGCCCGGAATCGAAGTAGTCGCTCGCGCCCGGAACGGCGGTGATCGCAGCGCCGAGCAGCCCGCCGGTACAGGATTCGGCGACCGCCAGCGTCTCCTCTCGATCGCGAAGCGCGTCGGCGACGTCCATCGGCAGGTCGCGATCGATGTCGTCGTTCATGTTCGAGTCAAGGGGCGGCTCCGATGTGAAAGCGGGGGTTGCACTCGAGCCACCGATCCGCCTCGTTCGATTGAGAAACGGAAAGAGAAACGGAGCCCGCCCCCCGAGTAACCGCTATGAACTACGAGACGCCGCTGTTCTTCCGCGTGATGGAGTACGCGGACGCCGCGGAGCGCGACGTCATCGACATGGTGAGTGGGAACCCCGACTGGGAGCCCCCCGAGGCACTCCGGGAGGGGCTTCGGGAGTACGCCGACCTCGAGCCGGACCGATTTCAGTACCCGCCCAGCGAGGGGCTTCTCGAGTTGCGCGAGGAGATCGCCGCCCGGCGCGGTGTCGACGCCGACCAGATCGTCGTCACGAACGGCGCGGGCGAGGCGAACTACCTCGCGATGGCGCGGGCCCTCGAGCGTGACAGCGGGAGCGAGATCCTGCTGACTGATCCCGTCTATCCCTACTACCCGGGGAAAACGACGATGCTCGGCGGAACGCAGCGCTTCGTCGCGACGGACGAGGAGGGGCAACTGGATCCGGACGGCGTCCGCGCGGCCGCGAGCGAGGAGACGGCCGCGATCGTGGTCAATACGCCGAACAACCCGACGGGTGCTGTCTATCCCGCGGAGACGATGCGGGAACTCGTCGCCGTCGCCGAGACGTACGACGCCGTCCTGATCAGCGACGAGGTGTACGACCACTACGACCTCTCGGGGGCGTTCGCCAGCGCGCTCGAGACCGATTCGGCCCACCGGGTCGTCACCAACGCGTTTTCGAAGTCGATGGCGATCACCGGGGCCCGGGTCGGCTACGCGATCTTCCCGCCGGAACTCGTCGCGAACGCGAAGAGCCGACACATGCTGGTCAACGTCGCCACGACCCGCCCCGGCCAGTTCGCGGTCCTGCAGGCGCTGCGCGAGACGGGACCGGATTACTACGAGCGCAACCGAGAGCGGCTCCGCGAGCGCGTCGAAACGTTTACCGACGCGCTCGAGGCTGCGGGCGCGGAGTACACCACGCCGAGGGGGTCGTTCTACGTGATGGCTCGCTTCGAGGGGTATCCGGGGACGATCGCGAACGTCGAGCGATTGATCGACGAGGCCGGCGTGGCTGGCATGCCCGGCGAGGCCTTCGGCGAGTCGCGGACGGAGTGGCTGCGATTCGCACTCGTCACGCCGCGCGTCGAGGAGGCGGCCGAGCGGTTATCGTCGTACTTCGAGTGACGCGCGATCCGGCCACAATACAAATACGCGGCTGGGCCGTCCAGCCGGTGAGTCATGTTGCTCGAGGCCGTCGTTGCCGCGTTCGTCGCGAGCCAAATCGGGTATTTCGTCGTCAGCTGCGGGCTCGTGGGGCTGTTCGCCCGTCGGCCGCTCAACGCGGTCGACGAACGGACCCTCGGTCGAGCGCTCGGGGGATCGAGGGGCGACTCCGCGTCGCGTCCGCAGCGGACGCG
>NZ_JAQIVI010000498.1 GCF_028618695.1 Natrinema soli
GACACCCGCTGGCCGTTCGTCGCCTCGCTGCTCGGTCGGTACGCGTTCGCGCTGCCCGCGGCGGCGCTGGGACTGGTCACGCCGCTCGGAATCGGCGGCCTCTATCTGGCGCTCTTCCTCGAGACATCGGTCCCGGGCGGGATCAACTACTGGCTGTTCCGAAGCGGCCACTGGAAGGCCGTGAGCCGCCGGTATCGTCCCTCCGCCGACGCCGGCTGACCCGGCTTTGGGTCTGGCGCACCGACGGCGACGCTGCGGCCGGCATACACCCGCCCAAGGACTATACCCGACGCTCGTGTCGCTTCCCGTGGACCATGAGCCAGACAGCCAAAGTGATCAAACTGGTCGGTACCTCGAGCGAATCCTGGGAAGACGCTGCACAGACCGCCCTCAACGACGCCGAGGAGACACTCGAGAACATCACTGGGATCGAGATCGAATCGCAGACGGCGGACGTTCGAGACGGACAGATCGAGGAGTACACGACGACGGTCCACGTCTCGTTCGGGCTCGAGCGGTGAGGCGTGGACCCTCGAGACAGATCAGTTCCGTTTTCCGTTTTTACTGAAATCGCGTCCGAAGCGAGGAGCAGGTATGGCTATCAGTGGTGGTAGCCATTTGGCATTCATGACCGAGCGGGACGAACCGGCCGGGACACGGGATCGTGACGGTGGGAACGGAGACGGCGGTGACGATGCCGGCAGAGACGGTGACAACGGCAACGGCATGGGAACCGGCATCGCGATCGGGATGTGTCTCGGCGTCGCAATCGGCGTTGCCACGGACAATCTGGCCGTGTGGCTCTCCATCGGCGTCGCGATCGGTGCCGGTTTCGGCGCGGCGCTGGAACGGGAGTAGCGGACGGACCCGAATCGAGTAGGCCACCGGCCGCGGCCCGCCTCGAGACGGAATTCGAGTCCGAGGGACGACCGATTTCGAACGAACGACTCGGCACGAAACGTCGGGTGGGTAGCGGTTATGTGACCGACGCGGACTCGGATTCCAGCAGCGGGACGCCGTTCGTCTCGAGGAAGCCGAAGAGTCGGACGAGCGCGAGTCCGAGGACGATCACGCCGACGGTCGCGAACGCGATGAGCATCACGTCGTCGACGGCTCCCAGCTGGACCGTCAGGAGGGACGCCGAAAGGGCGAGTAGTGTGATGGTCGTCACTACCTGCATGGTCGAGCAACTCAGTGTGAACCACGTCGACTGGGGGACGTATCGGTCCCGCGTCTGGGTACAAGCCATACGTAATGGTTACCTGAACAACACTAAAAGCCTTTGCCGAGCTGACGCTTCCACACTGAACCGATCCCAGACGCGGCCGTCCACCGCTGTAACGGGGCGCTTGAGGCGGTCACTCCTCCGTTCCGAGGATCCCGCAGGCGATCGCCTCGGGCTCGACGAGTTCCTCGCCGTCGACCGCGTCGGGATGCAACAGGAGGATCGTATCGTCGGGCATCTCGCCCTCGGTGCGAACGCGGCAGTCGAGTACCGTCTCGAGGTCGTCGACGTCGTCGATGTCGAACTCCCGCTCGCAGAGGAGTTCGGCGTTGGCCCGCGAGAGGACGAAGACGAGCGCCCCCGGCTCGAGGTGTTCGCTCTCGGCGGCCTCGAGCAGGGTCGCGAGCGAGTCTGAGCTGACGGCCTCGAGCGAGCGGATCGTCACCCGTTGGGTGTCCGAGCCCGGCGCTTGCTGTGACTGCGTGCGGACGCGGGCGGTCAGCTCCTCGAAGTCGGTTTCGGCGTCGAGTCGTGCTGGCATATTCGCGTTCGGTGATCGCGAGCCTTGACGGTGTGGCCGGCCAGTTCCGGGACTCGAGAGCAGTGGATGGAAAATTCTATCCGACAGCCAGTTCTGACTCGATGGGCCAGTGATAGCAAAGAGCAGGGTTCTTCTTGACGACGGTACACAGGAGAGGACGTAGTAGCACGATTTCTTCATTCAGAAATACGCTCGAAATCGAATCGAGCAATTCGGTAACTACGTATGCGTCCTGAACAGTTTGAAACAATTGCATAGCTAAGAAGTATCGTTAATTGACGGATAGGGATATGACCGGTATTCGTACGTCGAGTAGTCATGTGGAAACGACGATCTGTGCTGGCGACTGGGGCAGCGCTGTCGATGGGGACCGGACTCGCTTCGGTG
>NZ_JAQIVI010000499.1 GCF_028618695.1 Natrinema soli
CGGCCGACCACTACCGCTACGACGAGGACCCGATCGGCTCGATCTCCGGCGTCGGCCTCGCGACGTTTCAGTACTTGCGCCAGCTCGCCGGCGTCGACACGCCCAGACCGGATCCAACGGTCGAACGGCTGCTCTCGGCCGTCGACGCCGAGCTCGAGGACTCGCCGATCGACGCGTCGACGAACCGCCGGACGATCGCCTCCTGCGAGTGGCTCGCGTTCGTTTCGGCGTATGGTCCCCTCGAGATTGACCGGATCGCGTGGTGGACGGCCACCGAGCCGGCGGATCGCGAGACGGTTCTCGAGGCCGCCCGTGACTGACTACTGCATCTTCGAACGGTTCTCGACCGCTCGCGGTACTATTCACCGAATCGTTCAGTATAGAACAACTAATTAGCGGTCGGATGCCTCGAAATACTCCTCTTGTGAAATCGTGTATCTGTGAACATCGGCTACGGTATCTGCCTGTGGATGCCAATTCCGCAAAAGCCCCTCGTATTGGCCGTCATACCGTTCAACGTACCTTTCGATTGCTCGTCGAGACTTCTCGTTCCCGCCAACGTGGGCGGCGACGACGAGTTCAAGGTCAAGTCGGTCAAACGCGACGGAGAGGATGGCATCGGCTCGTTCACCTGAATACCCGCGCCCCCAAAATCGTTTGTCGAGGATGATACCGAGGCTGGCAGACCGTTTCTCCCAGTCGGGGTACAGGCCCGTCGTTCCAGCGATGGCACCTGCACCGTCTTCGCCTTCCAAGGGCCGTATCACGTATTTTGCACCCTCCCTATCGTTCCACAGTTGTTCTGCTTCGTCCACGTAGTCGTGCGTCTCTTTCACCGTCTCGTGGGGGTTCGAGTCCCAGTACTCGAACATCTCCGCAGTGTCGTCGCCATTACTGTAGAACTCGTGGAGGGCAAATACATCGACAGTGTCGTGTGAGATTCGTTCGAGATGGAGGCGTTCCGTCTCGATGCGTTCAGGAAACATAGTGTACTATTCGTAGCCGTCAGTAATCATTGTTCAGTACGCATCTGTAGTTACCGAATCGGCCGTTTGGCTCTGTTGAAACTCTTAGAACATGATAGGTTTGATATCCTCTGCGGTAAGTACAGACGGCGCATAGAGCGGAAAACCCACGGACGAATATACTAGTGCGTTTCTCGGACGTAGGCTTCTTGTGCTTGAATAGCAATTGCAAATATGATGGAGACTCCGCAGTTCTACATCCGTCTTGAGGAGTGGGCACAGGCCATGTCTCGCAGTGGATTTGCTCTCCTCGTCGGTGTAGGGTCAGCGGTAGGACTGCTTGTTGTCAGCCCGATATTCAACGATATTGGGATTCTAAATGCTGTTTCGTTGGGTATTATGATGGCTGTGGTGTACTATGCATTTGACCCGTTGAACAAAGGATGAAGCGCTACATTTGCAGATCTACATCCCAGTTGCGTTACCGAATCATCGCTGAAACGACTCCCTGGAAATAGTCCGTCCGCTGATTGTTTAGACTACCGTCAGTTCCTGTGCCCGCTCGAGGCCGTTCTCGGCCTCCCGTTTGGTTCGCTCGAGGGGATCGGTGATCTCGTCCGGCAGCGCCATCCGATCGGCCAGCGCCAGCAGCGTCTCGAGTTTCGTGATCTCGAGGCGTTCGATCCCCCGGCCCAGTTCCGTCTCGACGAGATCACCCAGCACCGGATCGTTCAGATCGTCGACGATCACCTCGCGGTCGGTCCGCAACCCCTCGAGCGCCGGGTTCTCCACCGGCGCGGGCTCGGCTTCGATCGCGTCGAAGATCGGCTCGAGCCGTCCCAGTTGCTCCGTCGTGGTCTCGCTGTGGGCCATGAAAAAGTCCTCGAGATCCTCGTCGGTCGCGGACTCGGCGAGCCCCGACTGGAGGTCCTCGAGTTCGCGTTCGATGTGATAGAGCTCGCGCAGTTCGCGGACGAACAGGTCTCGATCACTTTCGATCATGGATGAAACGTCAGCGGGGACGTTCAAAGCGGTTCGCCCGTCACTCGAAACGTCCGTCCATATATCAGAAACTCGAAATGTCCGCCGCTCGCGCTGACCGCCATCGAACACCCGATCGTCTTCGGTGGTAGACCAGTGACTGAATCGCTTCAGGTTGTCCCTCGGCGCGACGAGACGGCACACGTTGCGGTCCGAATCCCCTAGTTTTACCGTTTTCCGGACGATCGCTCGCCTATGAGCCATCTGAAACTCGACTCTCAAACTGCGGGTTCGAAGCCGTCAGTGATGATCACTTCGACGGCGAGCACGAGACCCTCGACCACGACACCCTCGACCGCGACCGGCACCGAGATGGACCGATCCGCGGGGACGGTCGCGGGTGATGGAGCGTGATCGCGGACCGGGATCGCCTCGCGTCGACCGAGGCTCGCGACGTCGCCCTCGCCTGCCTCGAGGCCGGAATCGAGGCC
>NZ_JAQIVI010000005.1 GCF_028618695.1 Natrinema soli
CCGAGCAGCGAGGTCCCGATGCACGCCGCGATCTACCGGCGCGAAGACGTCGGCGCGATCGTCCACACCCACTCGTCGTGGTCGACCGCGATGGCCGTCGCACACGAGCCGCTGCCGCCGATTCACTACATGATCGTCGCGGTCGGAAAGCGCGTCCCGGTCGCCGAGTACGCGCCGTACGGGACCGACGAGCTGGCCGAACACATCGTCAGCGCGATGGACGAGGCCGACGCGACGGCGACGTTCGTCGAGAACCACGGTCTCGTCGTCACCGCGTCGGACGTCGAAACCGCCCTCGAGAACACCCACCACGTCGAGAGCCTCGCTCGACTGTACCTCGAGACCCGCGCGGCCGGACTCGAGCCCGAGACGCTGTCGGACGAGCAGTTGGAAACGGTGCTCGAGAAGTTCGAATCCTACGGTCAGTGAATTGCCGTTCCGCTCGCTACCGGGACGCCGGTCGGTCAGTCGCGATCGGCCAACAGCTCGCTCGCGGTCACCAGCGCTTCCATCTCGACTCCGGCGTCCTCGATATTCTCGCGGCCGCCCTCCTCGCGGTCGACGACGACCAGCGCGCGCTCGACGGTCGCGCCCGCCTCCCGGAGCGCCTCG